>NZ_JBVHVT010000016.1:0-122388 GCF_055564695.1 Streptomyces sp. NPDC029014 | reverse complement strand
TCTGGCGTTGATTTTTGGCACGCTGTTGAGTTCTCAAGGAACGGACGCTTCCTTTGTACTCACCCTCTCGGGCTTTCCTCCGGGCTTTCGTTCTTGCGTTTCCCACTCTATCAGAGTGTTTCGCGCTTCGCTTTCCAGGTTCTTCGCTTTCGCGTTTTCCCTTTCCGGCGATTCCGACTCTATCAGAACCTTTTCGGCCTGACTCCCAGTCAGCGGGATTTGCTGCGCGGGCCGTTGGCCCTTGCGGCGAGTGAGACATTAGCGGATTCCTTGCCCCCGAAGCCAATCGGCGGCTGCGTCCTAGAACGCGGATTCCTCATTCGCACATACGCATGAAACGAGACGGCAGACTGCGCCGTTCGTTCGAGTGTGTAGTGCGGGATGGCTGTCCGGGGACCGACCAGAGTCGGCGCTCACGTCGGACAACTCGAAGGACTTTACGGATCGCGTACGGGCGTGTCAACCCTGGGACGAAGGTCATCCGAGGCGCTAGCCTGGCCCCCATGAACTCGCATGCGCTCACGCTCAACCTCCGTTGGTGGGCCGCCTGACGGCGGCCGACCTTCCACGCGAGCACGCATGCGCTCACGGCCGCCGCCCCCGGCGGCCGTTTTTCGTTCTCCCCCTCCTGGGAGTGGCCGGTCGCCGGATGCAGCGGCACCCACACCACACCGACAGGGACAGACAGGGAGACGGACATGGCGCGGATCTTCAGTGGGATCAAGCCGAGCGGCCATCTGACGCTGGGCAACTACCTGGGCGCCGTACGGCAGTGGGTCGCAGCCGAGCAGAAGCCGGACGATGCGCTGTTCTGCGTCGTGGACCTGCACGCGCTGACGGTCGAGCACGATCCGGCCCGGGTACGTCGGCTCAGCCGGCAGGCGGCGACACTGCTGCTGGCCGCCGGGCTGGCGCCGGAGAAGTGCACGCTGTTCGTCCAGAGCCATGTGGACGAACACACCCGGCTGGCGTACCTGCTGGAGTGCACCGCGGCCGACGGCGAATTGCGGCGGATGATCCAGTACAAGGAGAAGGCGGCGCACGCGCAGTCCTCGGGGGCCGGTGTGCGGCTGTCGCTGCTCACGTATCCCGTGCTCATGGCGGCCGACATCCTGGCGTACGCGACCGAGGAGGTGCCGGTGGGCGAGGACCAGCGCCAGCACGTGGAGCTGACCCGGGACCTGGCCGTGCGCTTCAACCAGCGGTACGGGCACACGTTCACGGTGCCCAGGGCGACGCTCCCCGAGGTGGCCGCGCGGGTCATGGACCTGCAGGACCCGAGGTCGAAGATGGGGAAGTCGATGGGCGGCGGGCCGGGTGTGGTCTACCTGCTCGACGAGCCGGACGTGGTGCGGCGCAAGGTGATGCGGGCGGTGACCGACAGCGGGGACGGCGGGGTCGTCTACGACCGGGAGGGCAGGCCCGGCGTGGCGAACCTCCTCGACGTACTGGCCGCCTGCACCGGCGGGGATCCGGCGGTGCTCGCCGACGGGTACGACGGGTACGGGGCGCTGAAGCGGGACGTGGCCGAGGCGGTGGTGGAGGTGCTGCGGCCGGTACAGCAGCGGCACGCCGAGCTGGCGGCCGATCCGGGGCTGGTGGAGGGCGTGCTGCGGGAGGGTGCCGGGCGGGCCCGGGCGTTGGCGCGGCCGATGGTGGACCGGGCGTACGAGGCGATCGGGCTGCTGGCTCCGTAGCCCCGCGGCCCGCCGCCTGCCCGGGCCCGCCGTACTGCGCGGCGGGCCCGGGCGGGTGCGCGACGGGTCAGCCGGTGCCGGAGGCCAGTTCGCGGCTGCGGTCGCGGGCGGCTTCGAGGGCGGCGATGAGGGCGGCGCGGACGCCGTGGCGTTCGAGTTCGACGATGGCGTTGATGGTGGTGCCGGCGGGGGAGGTGACGGCCTCGCGGAGCTTGACGGGGTGTTCGCCGCTGTCGCGGAGCATCACGGCGGCGCCGATGGCGGCCTGGACGATCAGGTCGTGGGCCTGGGCGCGGGGCAGGCCGAGGAGGATGCCGGCGTCGGTCATCGCCTCGACGAGGAAGTAGAAGTAGGCGGGCCCGGAGCCGGACAGGGCCGTGGCGGCGTCCTGCTGGGACTCGGGGACGCGGAGGGTCTTGCCGACGCCGCCGAAGATCGCCTCGGCGTGGGCGAGGTGCTCGGCGGTGGCGTGGCTGCCGGCCGAGATGACGGACATGGCTTCGTCGACGAGGGCGGGGGTGTTCGTCATGACGCGGACGACGGGGGTGCCGGGGGCGAGCCGTTCCTCGAAGAAGGAGGTGGGGATGCCGGCGGCGCCGCTGATGACGAGGCGGTCGGCGGGGACGTGCGGGGCGAGCTCTTCGAGGAGCTTGCCCATGTCCTGCGGCTTGAC
Source organism: Streptomyces sp. NPDC029014 (assembly GCF_055564695.1). NCBI lineage: Bacteria > Bacillati > Actinomycetota > Actinomycetes > Kitasatosporales > Streptomycetaceae > Streptomyces > Streptomyces sp. NPDC029014. The sequence goes on along the minus strand of NZ_JBVHVT010000016.1, from coordinate 120,018 downwards.
GGTGAGGATGAGGGTGTCGGCGCGCTTGGCGGCCTCGGCGTTGCCGACGGCCTCGACGCCGTAGCGGGCGCGGAGCTCCTCGGCGCGTTCGGGACGACGGGCGGTGACGAGGAGCTTCCCGGCGGGCCAGCCGCCGCGGATCATTCCGCTGAGCAGGGCCTCGCCGATCTTTCCGGTACCGAGGACTGCGACTGTCTGGGTCATGCGGTGTCACCTCGCCGAACTGGGTGCGCGTACGTGTGCGGTGTCTGCTGCGTCTTCCTCATCCTTGCACCCGGGCGCGGTGGTGGGGGGTGGGTGTCCGCAGTGCGGGCGCTCAGAGAGCGGTCAGGGAGCAGCGGTCAGGGGTGGTCAGGGCGTGCGGCGGCGCAGGGTGGCCGCGCCGAGGGCGAGGACCAGCAGGGCGCAGGTGGCGACGATCAGGGAGTCGCGGACGAAGTCGGCGGTCATGTCGGTGTGGGTGAGGACCTGGGTCATGCCGTCGACGGCGTACGACATGGGCAGGACGTCGGAGATGCCTTCGAGGACGGGGTGCATGGTGCCTCGGGCGGCGAACAGTCCGCACAGCAGCAGCTGCGGGAAGATCACGGCCGGCATGAACTGGACGGCCTGGAACTCGGAGGCGGCGAAGGCGGAGACGAACAGGCCGAGCGCGGTGCCGAGCAGGGCGTCGAGGAGGGCGACGAGGAGGAGCAGCCAGGGGGAGCCGACCACGTCGAGGTCGAGGAGCCAGAGGGCGAGGCCGGTGGCGAGGAGGGACTGGGCGACGGCGACGGCGCCGAAGGCGAGGGCGTAGCCGGCGATGAGGTCGCCCTTGCCCAGCGGCATGGCGAGGAGGCGTTCGAGGGTGCCGGAGGTGCGCTCGCGCAGGGTGGCGATGGAGGTCACCAGGAACATGGTGATCAGCGGGAAGATCCCGAGGAGGGACGCGCCGATGCCGTCGAAGGTGCGGGGGCTGCCGTCGAAGACGAAGCGGAGCAGGGTCAGCATCAGGACGGGGACCAGCAGCATCAGGGCGATGGAGCGCGGGTCGTGGCGGAGCTGGCGCAGGACGCGGGCGGCGGTGGCGGTGGTGCGGGCGGCGTTCATCGGGGCTGCTCCTGGGCGGCGAGGCCCTGGGCGGGCTCCTGGTCGGCGGGGCCCTGGTCGGCGGGGCCCCGGTCGGCGGGGCCCTGGGCGGCGCGGGCGTTGGCCTCGTCGACGAGGCGGAGGAAGCCCTCTTCGACGGTGGCGGACTGCGTACGGGCGCGCAGTGCGTCGGGGGTGTCCTGGGCGAGGATGCGGCCCCCGCGCATGAGGAGCAGGTCGTGGCAGCGCTCGGCCTCGTCCATGACGTGGGAGGAGACGAGGATCGTCGTGCCGCGGGCGGCGGTGAGGTCGTGGAAGAGGTTCCACAGGTCGCGGCGCAGGACGGGGTCGAGTCCGACGGTCGGCTCGTCGAGGACGAGGAGTTCGGGGGCGCCGAGCAGGGCGACGGCGAGGGAGACGCGGCTGCGCTGGCCGCCGGAAAGGTTGCCGGCGAGGGCGTGGGCCCGGCCGGTGAGGTCGACGTCGGCGATGGCCCGGGTGACGGCGGCGCGGCGGCGGTCGGCGGCGGCGCGGCCGGGGTCGAGGACGGCGGCGAAGTAGTCGAGGTTCTGCCGGACCGTGAGGTCGTCGTAGACGGAGGGGGCCTGGGTGACGTAGCCGATGCGGGAGCGGAGCTCGGGGTGGCCGGCGGGGCGGCCGAGGACGTCGAGGGTGCCGGTGACGTGGGCCTGGGTGCCGACGACGGCGCGCATGAGCGTGGACTTGCCGCAGCCGGAGGGGCCGAGGAGGCCGGTGATGCGGCCGCGGGGGACGTCGAAGGCGAGGGAGTCGAGGACGGTCCGGAGGGTGCGGCCGGTGCCGCGGCGGACGGTCAGGCCGTCGGCGTGGACGGCGGGGGCCGGAGTCGGGGCCGGGGCCGGGGCGTCGCCCCGCTCCTGGTTATTCATCATGCGATGAATAATGCTCCTGGGGGTGCCGGCCGTCAACAGGTCGGAGGCGGCTGCGGCAGGAGCAAGGGAGGGGGCGTGCGGCCGGGCTACTTCTTGCGCTTGGGACGGCGCGCGGCCGGGTTGCCCGTACGGGTGCGGCGGCGGCGCTCGTACTCGGCGACGGCGCGCTCGTACTCGGCGCGGCGGAGCTTCTCGCCGGGGGCCTCGGAGAAGCAGCGCAGGAAGTACGCGATGAGGGAGCCGATGAAGCCGATCATCTTCAGGCCCTTGAGCGAGGCCTCGTCGGAGGACGGGGCCAGGCGGCGGCCGAAGGACTCCCAGGTCTTGAGGAAGGCGACGGCGCTGGCGATCGCGAAGAGGACGACGACGGAGATGCTGAGGAACGGGCCGACGTTGCCGATCTCCAGGCCCTCGTAGGCGAGGCGCAGCAGGTAGGCGGCGGCGAAGGCCGTGACGAGCGAGCCCACGCCGGCGGCGGCACGGCGGAGGGCGTAGCCGCCGTCGTGCTCGACCCAGGTGGTGCCGAAGAACGGGATCGGCTCCGGCTGCGGACCGGCGGGCGGGGCCGGGGCCGGGGTCGTCGCGGCGGGGGTCTGCTGCTGTTCGTCGCTCACACCGGCGATTATCCCCCGCCGCCGGCGGACGGCCCGGCGCGTCTCACGTGTCAGACGGACCGGGCCGCGGACCCCTGGTAGCCGGTGTCAGCCGCAGGGGGAGGCGACGTAGCCGTCGCTGCCGGTCCTGACGTACGCGTCGGAGACGAACTGGCCGTTGCCGACGCAGTCCCAGAGGCGGGTGGTGCCGTACGGTCCGCTGACCGTCTCGCCCTCCGTCTGGCAGCGGATCGTCACGGACGCGCCGTACGGGAGGACCTTGACGATGGAGTAGCCGGTGCCGGGGCCGCTGCGGACGTTCACCCGGTGGCCCGGTGCGACCGGGAAGGTCTGGAAACCGGACCCCGCGTCGAGGGCCTGGGCCTGGCTGGATTCGTTCTCTGCGGACATTGCGAAAACCCCCCTTTTGGCACTGCTGTGAACAACTCGCGCAGGGTAGCAGGCCCTTGGAGATTCACACGGGCCATCGACTAGGCTCCGGCGGGGGTGGTGAGCAGTGCAGTCACTGCACGCGGACTACGTGGGCTTTCCGGAATACGCCGGCCAGTACCGGCTCGAATCCGTGCTCGGATCCGGCGGCATGGGTGTCGTCCACCTGGCCACGTCCGGTTCCGGGCTGAAACTCGCCGTCAAGATCGTGCACCCCCAGCACGCGGTCGATCCCGAGTTCCGCGCCCGGTTCCGCCAGGAGGTCGCCGCCGCCCGGCGGGTCAGTGGGGCGTTCACCGCGCCCGTCGTCGACGCCGATCCCGATGCCGAGCGGCCCTGGATGGCCACCCTGTTCATCGACGCCCCCACCCTCGCCGAGCGGGTGCGCGAGAGGGTGCTCGACCCCGCCGAACTGACCCGGCTCGCGGCCGGGCTGGCCGAGGCCCTGCGCGACATCCATCGGGCCGGGGTGGTGCACCGCGACCTGAAGCCCGGCAACGTCCTGATGGCCCCCGACGGGGTGCGCGTCATCGACTTCGGCATCTCCCGCCCCGCCGACAGCGACCTGCGCACCGAGACCGGGAAGCTGATCGGGACGCCGCCGTTCATGGCGCCCGAGCAGTTCCAGCGGCCCCGGGAGGTGGGCAGCGCCGCCGACGTGTTCGCGCTCGGCGCCGTACTGGTGCACGCGGCCACCGGGCGGGGGCCCTTCGACTCCGACAGCCACTACCTCGTCGCGTACCAGGTGGTGCACGGCGAGCCCGACCTGGCCGGGCTGCCGCCGCAGCTCGCGCCGATCGTGGCCCGCTGCCTGTCCAAGGACCCGGCCGAACGGCCCACGGCCGACGCCCTGATCACGGCGATGCGCGCCCTCGCGTACCCCACGGGCGAGGACACCCAGACCTTCGTCCCGCAGCCCCGGCGCCCCGCCTCCCCCACCGCGGACGGCGCCGCCCGGCGCCGCGCCGAGGAGCCGACGCACCAGCGGGCGCAGAGCGCCGCCGAAGCCGCCGCGGCCGCCGCGATCGCTGCGGGCGCCCCCGGCGGCGCGGGAAGCGCGGGCGGCCCGGGCGGCGGGACCGCCGCGGGGGCGTCGGACCGCGGCCGGCGGCGGACGCGTGCGGCGGTCGCCGCCGCGGTCGGGCTGCTGCTGGCGGGCGGGGCGGCGGGCGGCGGCTGGTACCTGCGGGGCGACGACGCGGGCCCGCAGCAGCGGGCGGTCGGGGACGCGCGGTCGGCGCAGGGAGGACAGAAGCCGTTCGCGCCCTGGTCGCGGGAGCTGGGCCGGCCCGGAACCGCGGAGGGCGGGCCCGCCGGGAGCGCGGCCTCGGCCTGCTCCTGGGCCGACGGGACCCTGTACTGCTCGGGGTACGGGCTGGCCGCGGCCCGGCTGGACCCCGCCGACGGCTCGGTGGTGTGGTCCGTCCAGGCCTCCCCCGGCACCGTCGAGACCGCCGCCCCGCTGCACGACGCCGGACTCGTCCTGACCACGTCCGCCGGCAGCCGCACGCTGCGCGCGCTGGACGCGGCCACGGGGGCCGAACGGTGGAAGCGGGTGCTGCTGGCCGGGTCGCGGGTCGTGCCGGCCGGGCCGCGGGTGATGATCGCGCTGCCCGACGGCAAGGCGATCTCCGTGGACGCGGCCACCGGGGTCGCGCAGTGGACCAAGCAGTTCGGCGGGGTCGGCTCGGTGTGGTGCGCCGGCGATGCGCCGGCGGCCCAGCCGGGCGCGGCCCCGCCGCTGTACGTGGCCACCCCGGCCCCCGACGGGAAGTCCACCCAGGTGTCGGAGGTCGATCCGGTCGCGGGCACGGTGCGGGCGCTGGCCAGGACGACCGGCTCCGCGGAGCCGGTCGGCGTGGCCGGCGGCGGGCTGTTCCTGCTGGAGAACGACACGGGGTCGATGGCCCGGTCGGTGCTGCGGGTGGACCTCGGGTCCCGGGCGGTGCGCTCGGTCGCGCTGACGGCCCCGCTGCTCCAGGCCCAGGCGGTCGTGGCCCCGGACGGCACGGCGTACGTGTTCGGGGTGTCGGGCGCCCTGGCGGCGGTGGGCGCACAGCGGGAGGAATGGCGGCTGCAGACCGGGGTCACGGCGGCCTCGCGGCCCGTACTCGGTGGTGACGGCGACCGCCGGGTGTACCTGACGGCGGTCGACGGGCGGCTGCTCGCGGTCGACAGTACGGCCGGGCGGCTGGCGGGGCAGACGGCGCCGCGGATGGCGGCGGGGCGGGGCGCCTTCACGGCGACGCTGCCGGCGCCGGTCGCCGCCGGCGGGCGGGTGTTCTCGACCGCGCCCGACGGGTCGGTGTTCGCCGTTGACGCCCGCGATCCCGCCGCCTGGTAGCTCCGCGGGTACGGTCGGCCCGGCCCGGCGGAGCCGGGGGCCCTGGGCGCCGCCGCCCCGGAACCCCGCGCCTCAATCGCCGGCGGGGCTGGCATTGCCGGGCCACCCCCGGCACATGGGCCGGAGCCCCGGAAGCCTCTGGGGCTCCGCCCCAGCGCCTCAAACGCCGGCGGGGCTGGATTTGCCAGCCCCGCCCGGGGTGGTCGGGCGGGGCCGGTTCGGGGGGGTCAGGCGAGCTTGGTGACGTCGCGGACCGCGCCCTTGTCGGCGCTCGTCGCCATCGCCGCGTAGGCGCGCAGGGCCGCGGAGACCTTGCGTTCGCGGTTCTTCGGGGCGTAGACGCCGCCGAGGGCCTCGCGGCGGGCGGCCAGGGTCGCGTCGTCGACGAGGAGCTCGATCGAGCGGTTCGGGATGTCGATGCGGATCCGGTCGCCGTCCTCGACGAGGGCGATGGTGCCGCCGGAAGCGGCCTCCGGGGAGGCGTGGCCGATGGACAGGCCGGAGGTGCCGCCGGAGAACCGGCCGTCGGTCACCAGCGCGCAGGCCTTGCCGAGGCCGCGGCCCTTGAGGAAGGAGGTCGGGTAGAGCATCTCCTGCATGCCGGGGCCGCCGCGCGGGCCCTCGTAGCGGATGACGACGACGTCGCCCTCCTTGATCTGCTTGGACAGGATCTTGTCGACGGCCTCGTCCTGGGACTCGCAGACCACGGCCGGGCCCTCGAAGGTCCAGATGGACTCGTCGACGCCGGCGGTCTTCACGACGCAGCCGTCGACGGCGATGTTGCCCCTGAGGACGGCCAGGCCGCCGTCCTTGCTGTACGCGTGCTCGACCGAGCGGATGCAGCCGTTCTCGGCGTCGAGGTCGAGGGACTCCCACCGCTCGGACTGGGAGAAGGCGGTCGCGGAGCGCTTGCAGCCGGGGGCCGCGTGCCACAGCTCCATGGCTTCGGCGCTGGCGGAGCCCGAGCGGGCGTCCCACGTGCCCAGCCAGTCGTCGAGGTTGGTCGAGTGGACCGTCGTGACGTCCTTGTTCAGGAGGCCGCCGCGGTGCAGTTCGCCGAGGATGGCGGGGATGCCGCCGGCGCGGTGCACGTCCTCCATGTAGTAGGTGCCGCCGGGGGCGACGTTCGGGGCGACCTTCGCGAGGCAGGGGACGCGGCGCGAGACGGCGTCGATGTCCTTGAGGTCGTAGTCCAGGCCGGCCTCCTGGGCGGCGGCCAGCAGGTGCAGGATCGTGTTGGTGGAGCCGCCCATGGCGATGTCGAGGGCCATGGCGTTCTCGAAGGCCTCGCGGGTCGCGATGTTGCGCGGGAGGACGGACTCGTCGTCCTGCTCGTAGTACCGCTTGGTGATCTCCACGACCGTGCGGCCGGCCTCCTCGTACAGGGCGCGGCGGGCGGTGTGGGTGGCGAGGACGGAGCCGTTGCCGGGCAGGGCCAGGCCGATGGCCTCGGCGAGGCAGTTCATCGAGTTGGCGGTGAACATGCCGGAACAGGAGCCGCAGGTCGGGCAGGCGTTCTCCTCGATGCGCAGGACGTCCTCGTCGGAGACGTTCTCGTTGACCGCGTCGACGATCGCGTTGATCAGGTCCAGCTTGCGGACGGTGCCGTCGACGAGGGTGGCCTGACCGGCCTCCATCGGGCCGCCGGAGACGAAGACGGCCGGGATGTTGAGGCGCATGGCGGCCATCAGCATGCCGGGGGTGATCTTGTCGCAGTTGGAGATGCAGATCAGGGCGTCGGCGCAGTGGGCCTCGACCATGTACTCGACGGAGTCCGCGATCAGGTCGCGGGAGGGCAGCGAGTACAGCATGCCGCCGTGTCCCATGGCGATGCCGTCGTCGACGGCGATGGTGTTGAACTCGCGGGGGACGGCGCCCGCGGCGCGGATCGCGTCGGAGACGATCCGGCCGACGGGGGCGAGGTGGGTGTGGCCGGGGACGAACTCGGTGAAGGAGTTGGCGACCGCGATGATCGGCTTGCCGATGTCCTCGCTCGCTACGCCCGACGCGCGCATGAGCGCACGAGCGCCTGCCATGTTGCGGCCGTGGGTGACGGTGCGGGACCTCAGCTCGGGCATCGGGTACTCCCCATGATGGCGGTGGCGCTCGTACGCCCGCCGCGACTGTGGATATGGCTCGGTTACGAGGCTACGCCCCCGGCCCGGGATACGGACAGGTCGTCCGGATACCGGGACGGGAGGGTCAGCCCTCGGTCAGGTACCGCTGGAGGGTGGGGGCCACCAGCTCGACGATGTGGTCGGGGTCCGCGGAGGCCAGCGGCTCGACCTGGACGACGTAGCGCAGGATCGCGATGCCGACCATGTGGGAGGCGGCGAGCTCGGCCCGGAAGGTGGGGTCGGGGACGTTCAGGTCGGCGGCGACCCGCTCCAGCAGGCGGCGCAGGACCAGGTCGCGCAGCACCCTGGCCGCGGCCTCGTGGGTGAGGGCGGAACGGATCACCGCGAGGAGGGGGGCGCGGGTGACGGGGTTCTCCCAGATGCCGAGGAAGTAGCGGACCAGGCGCTCGCCGATGGCGTCGGGGCCGGGGCCGACGATCTGGGGGACCAGGAGGTCGGGCTCCAGGCTGAGCTCGATGGTGTCGGCGAAGAGCTCGTCCTTGCTGCCGAAGTAGTGGTGGATCAGGGAGGGGTCCACGCCGGCGGACTTGGCGATCCCGCGCAGGGAGGTCTTGTCGTAGCCGCGCGCGGCGAACTCGGAGCGGGCGGCGAGGCGGATCCGCTCCATGGCGCCGGGGCCGCTGTCGGCCTCGTCCTGGCGGGGGCGGCCCGGGCCGCGCCGGGGGCGGGGGGCGGGGCCGTCGTCGGCGCGGGGGGTCACCGGGCGGTCACGTCCCGGCCGGTGCTCGCCGCCAGGTGGAGCCGGGTGAAGGCCAGGGCCTCGGCAAGGTCGGCCTCGCGCTCGGCGGAGGACATGGCCCGGCGGGTGTTCACCTCGATGACGACGTGGCCGTCGAAGGCGTTGGCCGCGAGGCGTTCCAGCAGCTCGGCGCAGGGCTGGGAGCCGCGGCCGGGGACGAGGTGCTCGTCCTTGGCGGAGCCGTTGCCGTCGGCCAGGTGCACGTGCGCGAGGCGGTCGCCCATGCGGTCGACCATCTCCATGGCGTCCGTGCGGGCGGTGGCGGTGTGGGACAGGTCGACGGTGAAGTGCCGGTAGTCGTCCTTGGTGACGTCCCATTCGGGGGCGTACGCGAGCATCTCGCGGTCGCGGTAGCGCCAGGGGTACATGTTCTCCACGGCGAAGCGGACGTCGGTCTCGTCGGCCATCCGGGCGATGCCGGTGACGAAGTCCCGGGCGTACTGGCGCTGCCAGCGAAAGGGCGGGTGGACGACGACGGTGCTCGCGCCGAGGCGTTCGGCGGCGGACCGGGCCCGCTGGAGCTTGGTCCACGGGTCGGTGGACCAGACGCGCTGGGTGATCAGGAGGCAGGGGGCGTGGACGGCCAGGACCGGGATGCCGTGGGTGTCGGACAGGCGGCGCAGGGCGTCGATGTCCTGACTGACCGGGTCCGTCCAGACCATGACCTCCACGCCGTCGTAGCCGAGGCGTGCGGCGATCTCGAAGGCGGTCGCCGTCGACTCCGGGTAGACGGAGGCGGTGGAGAGGGCGACTTTCGCGGTCGGAATGCGGACGGGTTCTGCCACGGGGACAGGGTACCGAGGGCCAGGCCGGCCGGAAGGGCTCCCCTCCGGGGCGGGCCGGTCGGCCGGACAGCCGACCGGCCGACCGGCCGTCAGACGGGGAGGTGGTCCAGGCGGCGGAGGATGACGCCCTCGCGCAGCGCCCAGGGGCAGATCTCCAGGCTGTCGACGCCGAAGAGGTCCATCGCACCCTCGGCGACCAGGGCCCCGGCGAGCAGCTGGGCGGCGCGGCCCTCCGAGACGCCGGGCAGGGCAGACCGCTGCGCCACGGTCATCTCCGCGAGCTTCGGCACCCATTCCTCCAGCGCCTTGCGGGTCAGGTCCCGCTGCACGTAGAGGCCTTCGGTCGAGCGGGCCGCGCCCGCGATCCGGGCCAGCTGCCTGAAGGTCTTGGAGGTGGCGACGACGTGGTCCGGGGCCCCGAACCGGCTGAACTCGCGGACCGTGCGGGCGATCTGCGCCCGCACGTGCCGGCGAAGATCGCGGACGGCGGCCGGGTCCGGCGGATCTCCCTGGAGCCAGGCCGAGGTGAGGCGGCCGGCGCCGAGCGGCAGGGAGACGGCCGCGTCCGGGTCCTCGTCGATGCCGTACGCGATCTCCAGGGAGCCGCCGCCGATGTCGAGGACGAGGAGCTTGCCCGCCGACCAGCCGAACCAGCGGCGTACGGCCAGGAAGGTCAGCCGGGCCTCGTCCTCGCCGCTCATGATCGGCAGGTCGATGCCGGTCTCGGCCTTGACCCGGGCGAGGACCTCGTCCGCGTTGGTGGCTTCCCGCACGGCGCTGGTCGCGAACGGCAGCACGTCCTCGCAGCCCTTGTCCTCGGCGGCCTGCACGGCATCGGCGATCACGCCGACGAGGCGCTCTATGCCGTCTGCCGTGACCGCGCCGCTCCCGTCGAGGAGCTGGGCCAGCCGCAGTTCCACCTTGTGCGAATGCGCGGGCTGCGGGCGCGCGCCGGGGTGCGCGTCCACCACCAGCAGATGCACCGTGTTCGAACCCACGTCAAGGACACCGAGTCTCATACGAGGAAACGCTACTGTGCGCCGGGAGTACGGGTGGCGTGAGGGGCGCTTAGGCTTGGGTTTGTGCCACACACGAACAAGGCCGACAAGTCCAGGACCAAGCCGAAGGTCAAGACGAAGCCCAAGGCCAAGGCCGCCGAGCGGGCCGCGGCCGGTGCGCCCGCGGGTGACGAGCAGGGCCTCGACTTCCCCCGGGCCTGGGTGGAGTTCCCCGACCCCGCCGACGCCGAGCAGGTCTTCCGGTGCGACCTGACGTGGCTGACGTCGCGCTGGACGTGCATCTTCGGCAGCGGCTGCCAGGGCATCCGGGAGGGTCGGGCCAGCGACGGCTGCTGCACGCTGGGCGCACACTTCTCCGACGAGGACGACGAGAAGCGGGTCGCCGGGCACGTGGCACGGCTGTCGCCGGAACTGTGGCAGTTCCACGACGTGGGCACCGAGTCGGGCTGGGTGCAGAAGGACGAGGACGGCGAGCGGCAGACCCGCCGGTGGGAGGGTGCGTGCATCTTCCTGAACCGGCCCGGTTTCCCGGCAGGGGCCGGGTGCTCACTGCACATCCTCGCGCTGCGCGAGGGCCGCGAGCCGCTGGAGACGAAGCCGGACGTGTGCTGGCAGCTGCCGATCCGGCGGACGTACGACTGGATCGACCGGCCCGACGACACCCGGGTGCTCCAGGTGACGATCGGCGAGTACGACCGGCGCGGCTGGGGCCCGGGCGGGCACGACCTGCACTGGTGGTGCACGTCGGCGACGTCGGCGCACGGCGCGGGCGACCCGGTGTACGTGTCGTACCGGGCCGAGCTGACGGAGCTGATGGGCAAGGAGGGGTACGCGGAGCTCGTGAAGCACTGCGAGGCGCGCCTGGCGTCCCTGCTGCCGATGGCTCCGCACCCCGCCGACCCGGTGTAGGCGGGGGCCGGCGGGCGGAGGCGGTCAGTAGGCCCGGGGCGGCTGGTCCTGCCCGCCCTCCTGGTTCCCGAGCTGTTCCTTGAGCTTGTCCTGGGCCGTGTCGACCTGGCTGGTGTACTTGTTCTGGGTCTTCTCGTCGACGTAGTCGCCGGCCTTGTCGACGCCTTGCGCGGCCTGGCTCTCGTGGCCCTTCAGCATCTGCTTGAGCTTGTCCATCATGCTCATTGCGGCCTCCTCGGCCTGGGGGGTCCTGGCCTCTCCCTCCAGGGTCTCCGGCGTGATCCTTCCGTGCATCTCGGGACGGCCCGCCCTGCTCGCGGAGGGGTCGCTACGGGGACGGGTCGACGGGGACGCCGGGGTCCTGGGAAACCGTTCCTCCAGGGACGGGGACGGGGGCGGACCCGGACGCGCTCGGGGTCGGGGTGGGCGGAGGGGTCCGCGTCGGCGTGGGCGTGGGGGTCGTGGTCGGGGGGTCCACCGGATCGGACGGGGGCGTGGGGGTCGGCGTCGGCGCGGGGGGTGTGGGCGGCGTCGGGGTGGGGGCGGGGCGGCCGCTGCCCCGGATCGCGACCACGGCTCCGCCCGGGTCCACGGCGACCCGGGCCGTCCAGGGGCCCGTGGGTTCGGTGCCGGGGTCGACGGTGACGTACAGGGTGATCGATTCTCCGGGGGCCAGGGTGCCCGCGGTCCGGCTCGCCCGCAGCCAGGGCGCGTCGGAGCGGAGCTGCCAGTCCACCGGGGCCCCGCCGGACGCGGTGAGGGTGAGCACGGTGGTCCCGCCCTGCGGGGCGGCGGCGACGGTGAGCCGGCCGGGGGCGCCCGGCCCGGCGGGGGCCGCGGGCTCCCCGGTGCTGATCACCTCGACGGAGACGGCCCGCTCCGGACCGGCGGGGCCGGGGACGCCGGTGGTGCGGGCGGTGAGGCCGGTTCCGGCGTTCTCGTAGGCCCGCATCGGGCCGCCGCCCGGGCGGAGGGGGAGCTCGGACTCACCGGCCGAGATCCGGCCGGCGTCGGCGCCGGCGGGCTCGCCGGTGTCGGGCGCGCCCCGGTAGGCGGCCCAGAGGACCAGGACGGGCGCGGCGACGACGGTGGCGACCACGGTGGTGGTCACGGCGCGGGCGCGGAGCCGGTCGCGGCGGGCGGCCCGGTCCCGGGGGTCCACGGGGAAGCCGGTGCGGCCGAAGCGGGGGACGGCGGCGCGGCGGCCGCGGCCCGTGCGCTGCAGGGCGGCGTGGACGGCGGTGCGGGGGGCCTGGACCAGGGGGAGGGCGGCGTCGACGCCGCAGGAGCCGGGCCAGGGGGCGGCGGCGCCGGCGCGTTCGGCGGCGCGGCGGCAGCGCGGGCAGTCGTCGACGTGGCGGACGAGCTCCGCGCGCAGGGCGGTGGACAGCAGGAGCTGTCCACCACCGGTGAGCCGGGACACCGACGGGCAGCCGCCGGTCTCGACGGCGGCGAGGGCGGCGCGGGTGCGTTCGACCTCGCACGCGGCGCCGGCGAGGAGCTCGCGGGCGGTGGCCGGGGGCGTGCCGAGGACGGCGGCGAGTTCGGGGACGCCGAGGCGGTGGCGGACGGCGAGTTCCAGGGCCTCGCGCTGTTCGGGGGTGGTGCCGGCGGCCTCGGGCCAGGCGAGGCGGGCGAGTTCGGTGCGCCGGTACGCGCTCACGTCGAGGGAGTCGCGGGAGCCGGGGACGCCGGGGGCGCCTGAGGGGCCGTGGGGGCCGTGTGCCTCGGGCGCACGCTCGGCCCCGGTGTGCTCCGGCGCGCGCTGGGCGGGACGCGCCCGGGGGCGGCCGCGCCGCTGCTCGGTCATGCGGCGTAGGCAGGCCCAGCGGGCGAGGGCGTACAGCCAGGCCCGGCGGTCGCTCTCGTCGGGGCAGCGGCCGGGGTGCCTTTCGGCGACGGCGAGGACCTCGGCGAGCACGTCGGTGGCGGTGTCGTGGTCGCACAGGACCGACAGGCAGTACGTGAACAGGCCGTCCAGGTACGGCTCGTGCCGGAAGGGCGGCGGCTGCTCCGGGGCGGTGCCCTCACGGGGTGCGCGCCCGTGCGCCCGGCGTGCGCCGGTGCGCCGGGCGGGGTTCTCCTGGTCGCTGCTGTCCACCCTGGCGAAGGTAGGCGGCCGCCCGCCGGGGGCCGTGAAGCCTTGAGCTGTTTTAGCCCTTACGGGTGACCAGATCGAACGGGCGCTGACGGCGGTCCTGACGCCGGGCGCGCGCGGGGACGGTGCCCGGGCGCGGGCCGGGTTGTCGGCGGGGGCGGCTACCGTGGGCGCATGGCTGCCCGTACATCCCGCTCATCCGCCAAGGACCGGCCCTCCTACCGCTGCTCCGAATGCGGCTGGACCACTGCGAAGTGGCTCGGCCGCTGCCCCGAGTGCCAGGCCTGGGGCACCGTGGAGGAGATGGGCACGCCCGCCGTGCGGACCACGGCGGCCGGCCGCGTCACCTCCGCCGCGCTCCCGATCGCGCAGGTCGACGGCCGGACGGCGACCGCCCGCAGCACGGGCGTGGACGAGCTGGACCGGGTCCTCGGCGGCGGGCTGGTGCCGGGGGCGGTGGTCCTGCTGGCCGGCGAGCCGGGGGTCGGCAAGTCGACGCTGCTGCTCGACGTGGCGGCCAAGGCGGCCAGCGCGACCCACCGCACCCTCTACGTCACCGGCGAGGAGTCGGCGAGCCAGGTGCGGCTGCGGGCCGACCGCATCGGGGCCCTCAACGACCACCTGTACCTGGCGGCCGAGACCGACCTGTCGGCCGTGCTGGGCCACCTCGACGCCGTGCAGCCCTCGCTGCTGGTCCTGGACTCCGTACAGACCGTGGCCTCCCCCGAGATCGACGGCGCCCCCGGCGGCATGGCCCAGGTGCGCGAGGTCGCCGGGGCGCTGATCCGCGCGTCCAAGGAGCGCGGGATGGCCACGCTGCTCGTCGGGCACGTCACCAAGGACGGTGCGATCGCCGGCCCGCGACTGCTGGAGCACCTGGTGGACGTGGTCCTCGGCTTCGAGGGCGACCGGCACGCCCGGCTGCGCCTGGTCCGCGGTGTGAAGAACCGGTACGGGGCCACCGACGAGGTGGGCTGCTTCGAGCTGCACGACGAGGGGATCACCGGCCTCGCCGACCCGAGCGGGCTGTTCCTGACCCGGCGTGCGGAGGCGGTCCCCGGCACCTGCCTGACGGTGACCCTGGAGGGCAAGCGGCCGCTGGTCGCCGAGGTGCAGGCGCTCACCGTGGACTCGCAGATCCCCTCCCCGCGGCGGACCACGTCGGGCCTGGAGACCTCCCGGGTGTCGATGATGCTGGCGGTGCTGGAGCAGCGCGGCCGGATCACCGCGCTCGGCAAGCGCGACATCTACAGCGCCACCGTGGGCGGGGTGAAACTGACCGAGCCGGCCGCCGACCTGGCGGTCGCGCTGGCGCTGGCCTCCGCCGCGAGCGACGTGCCGCTGCCGAAGAACCTGGTGGCGATCGGGGAGGTCGGCCTCGCCGGCGAGGTGCGGCGGGTGACGGGTGTGCAGCGGCGCCTGGCCGAGGCGCACCGGCTCGGTTTCACGCACGCGTTGGTGCCGGTGGACCCGGGGAAGGTGCCGGCCGGGATGAAGGTGACGGAGGTCGCCGACATGGGGGATGCGCTGCGGGTTCTGCCCCGCCGGCGGTCCCGTGAGACGGCCCGCGAGACGGCCCGCGAGTAGCCTCCTGGCGGCCCGCGGCCGGGTCGGTACGGGGGTCCCCGCGGGCGCACCTCGCCAAGCCACGGCGGGCGCCCAGCGCGCGCCGGTAGACTTTGTGCTGGTCCGCCCGGCCCACGCAGGCGGCGCAACCCGCGACCGGAGGAGTGCAGTGGCAGCCAAGGACGGGGCAGCAGCATCCGGGAAGTCGGGCGCGAGCTCCAGGCAGGAATCCATGATGCGTGCCTCGCTGAGCGCGGTCGCACCTGGTCAGCCCCTGCGCGACGGCCTGGAGCGGATCGTCCGCGGCAACACCGGCGGCCTCATCGTCCTCGGGATGGACAAGACCGTCGAGGCGATGTGCACGGGCGGTTTCGTGCTGGACGTGGAGTTCACCGCGACCCGGCTGCGCGAGCTGTGCAAGCTGGACGGCGCGCTCATCCTGGACAAGGACCTGACCAAGATCCTCCGGGCCGGTGTGCAGCTGGTTCCGGACGCGTCGATCCCGACGGAGGAGACCGGCACCCGGCACCGCACGGCGGACCGCGTCTCGAAGCAGTGCGGCTTCCCCGTCGTGTCCGTCTCGCAGTCGATGCGGCTGATCGCCCTGTACGTGAACGGGGAGCGGCGCGTCCTGGAGGAGTCCGGGGCGATCCTGTCCCGGGCGAACCAGGCGCTGGCCACGCTGGAGCGGTACAAGCTGCGGCTGGACGAGGTCGCCGGGACGCTGTCGGCGCTGGAGATCGAGGACCTGGTCACGGTGCGCGACGTGACGGCGGTGGCGCAGCGGCTGGAAATGGTGCGCCGGATCGCCACGGAGATCGCGGAGTACGTGGTCGAGCTGGGCACGGACGGGCGGCTGCTGTCGCTGCAGCTGGACGAGCTGACGGTCGGGATCGAGCAGGAGCGCGAGCTCGTGATCCGCGACTACGTGCCGGAGCCCACGGCCAAGCGGTCGCGGACGGTGGAGGAGGCGCTGCCGGCGTTGGACGCCCTGACCCACCCGGAGCTGCTGGAGCTGGGCAACGTGGCGAAGGCCCTGGGGTACACGGGCTCGCCGGAGACCCTGGACGCGGCGGTGTCGCCGCGGGGCTACCGGCTGCTGGCGAAGGTGCCCCGGCTGCCGGGGGCGATCATCGAGCGGCTGGTGGAGCACTTCGGCGGGCTGCAGAAGCTGCTGGCGGCCGGCGTCGACGACCTGCAGACGGTCGACGGGGTGGGCGAGGCCCGCGCCCGCAGCGTCCGCGAGGGCCTGTCGCGGCTGGCGGAGTCCTCGATCCTGGAGCGGTACGTCTGAGGCGGCGGGAGCCGCGGTGACGGACGGGGTGGGTCGGGCGCCGTGGCGTCCGGCCCGCCCCGTTGCCGTCCAGTTGCTGCTGCCGGGCCCCGGCGCCGCTACTCCTGCTTGAGGACGAACGAGGTGCGGGCCACCGGCAGGCCCGGGAACTTGGCCTCGACCACGTACGTGTCGGCGACCGCGCTGCCCGCCGGGGGCGTCTGGCACTGGTCGGCGGCGCTGAACTTGCGGTCCCACTCGACGATCTGCTTCGTCTCGCCCTGCGCAGGGACGCGGTAGAAGGCGCTGCCGGGGCCGGAGGGGCAGTCGCCCGAGGACCAGACGGCCTTGCTGGTGCTGGCCTGAAGGATGGTCAGCACCGCCTGCTTCGGGCCGAGGTCGGCCTTGCAGGTCGATCCGGTGATGTTGCGGGCGATCAGTTCGAGGCGGGGCTTCTCGTTGGCCTCGTACTCGTTCTTGACGCTCTTGACCTCCCACTGCAGGGAGCTCGACGAGCAGGTGGGCAGCTGCGAGTCGGCCGGGACGGTCGCCGCGCCGCCGCTCGCCCCGGCGCCGCCGCTGCCGGCGCCGGCGGCGGCCGAACCGGAGGCCGCGCCGCCGCCCGAACCGGAACCGGCGCCCGGGTCACCGTTCTTGCCCGCGCCGCCACCCGAGTCGGTGCGTCCGCCCGGCGCCTGACCGATCGCCGGACCGGACCCGGAGGGTCCGGGGGTGATGGAGGTGACCGGGTCGGGTCCCTTCTCACCCTTGCCGTTCGTACTCGACGTGCCCCCTGAGGAACTGACGGCCCATACGGCGAGGAGCGCGAGGAGCGCGACGACGGACGCCAGCACGGCCCTCCGTCGCCAGTAGATGGAGGAGGGGAGCGGCCCGACCGGATTGCGCATAGATCCCACGGACGGAACTTTACGAGAGTCCGGGGCCCGATCCGCGCCCCACATGCCGCGCAGCCGGCAGGTTTTGCCGATGATCAGCTCGCTGGCGGGCCTCGGCCGAAACGAATCGGCCAGGGGCCGTGCGAAGGCGTCTCCCCCGGTTGAGTACGGTCGGTGACCATGGACACCTCCGACCTCTACCGCGACATCACCGATTCCGCCCACTCCGCGCCCGGTTGGGTGCAGTCGGCCTTCGAGGTGTGGACCGAATACGGACTGCTTCTGTTCGGCGTCCTGTTCATATCCGTCTGGTGGCGTGCACGCGGCCAACGCAGCCCGCGGGCCGTGGCGCTCGCCGTGCTCGCCCCGCTCGCCACCGCCGTGGCGTACGTGGCCTCCGAGAGCCTGAAGTCGTTCGTGACGGAGGAACGTCCCTGCCGCGCGGTGGCCCGGGCCGCAGCACCCCTCATCGCCTGCCCGGCCCCGGGCGACTGGTCCTTCCCGAGCAACCACTCCGCCATCGCGGGTGCGGCCGCCGTCGCGCTGGCCCTCGCGCTGCGCCGGCTGGTGCTGCTGACCGTGCCCATGGCCCTGCTGATGGCGTACTCGCGGGTGTTCGTCGGCGTGCACTACCCGCACGACGTGGCCGTGGGCCTGGTCGGCGGCGGCATCGTCGCCGCGGTCTTCGTCCTCGCACTGACCGGTCCGATCAATAGGATCACCGCCGCCCTGCGGACCAGCGGCAACCCGGCGGCACTCTGGTTCACCGGTCCGGGCTCCGCGCGACGGCCGTGAAACGTGCCAGGATGCCGTATGTCATGACTGCATCCCGGACAACCTCCTCCCCCGCCGAGACCACCCCGGCCGCCGAGGCCGCCGAGGCCGCGGAGGCCGCGGAGGCGGCGGCCCACGCACTGCACTCCCCGGTCATCGCCTGGTTCGACGAACACGCCCGCGACCTGCCCTGGCGCCGCCCCGAGGCCGGCCCCTGGGGGGTCATGGTCAGCGAGTTCATGCTCCAGCAGACCCCCGTCAGCCGGGTCCGGCCCGTGTACGAGCAGTGGCTGGCCCGCTGGCCCCGGCCCGCCGACCTGGCCGCCGAGGCCCCCGGCGAGGCCGTACGCGCCTGGGGGCGGCTCGGCTACCCGCGCCGCGCCCTGCGGCTGCACGGCGCGGCCGTGGCCATAACGGAGCGGCACGGGGGCGACGTGCCCCGCGACCACGCGCAGCTGCTGGCGCTGCCCGGGATCGGCGAGTACACCGCGGCCGCCGTGGCCTCCTTCGCGTACGGGCAGCGGCACGCCGTGCTCGACACCAACGTGCGCCGGGTCTTCGCCCGCACCACCACCGGCGTCGAGTACCCGCCGAACGCCACCACCGCCGCCGAGCGGCGCCTGGCCCGGGCCCTGTTGCCCGGCGACGAGGCCACCGCGGCCCGCTGGGCGGCGGCCTCCATGGAGCTCGGGGCACTGGTGTGCACGGCCAAGAACCCGGACTGCGCCCGCTGCCCGGTGGCCGGGCTGTGCGCGTGGCGGCTCGCGGGGAAGCCGGCGCACGACGGGCCTCCGCGGCGCGGGCAGACGTACGCGGGGACGGACCGGCAGGTCCGCGGCAAGCTGCTGGCCGTGTTGCGGGAGGCGGTCGGGCCGGTTCCGCAGAGCGTGCTCGACACCGTGTGGAACGAGCCCGTGCAGCGGGCCCGCGCCCTGGACGGGCTGGTCTCCGACGGGCTGGTCGAGCCGCTCTCCGGGGGCATGTACCGACTGCCGCAGCACCGCGCCACAAACTGACCGTCCCATTCCGTTTGTTGCGGGGAAACCCCAGCTCACGGCCGTTGTTACACAACCTATGGGTGTCCGTGCGTCCACCGCAGGCTGGCCCGCACAGGCTCGTGACAACGCCTCCGTACCGTCGTCTCCGTTGGGCATCGGATGAGCGGTGACACGGAACGGAGGCGGTCAGAGATGGCGCACGGCGAGGTACTCGGGTTCGAGGAGTACGTCCGCACGCGGCAGGACGCGCTGCTGCGCAGTGCCCGGCGCCTGGTTCCGGACCCCACCGACGCGCAGGACCTCCTGCAGACCGCCCTGGTGCGCACCTACGGCCGTTGGGACGGCATCGCCGACAAGGCCCTGGCCGACGCCTACCTGCGCCGCGTCATGATCAACACCCGTACGGAGTGGTGGCGCGCCCGCAAGCTCGAAGAGGTCCCCACCGAGCAGCTCCCCGACGCCTCCGTCGAGGACGGCACCGAGCAGCGCGCCGACCGCGCCCTGCTGATGGACATCCTCAAGGTGCTCGCCCCCAAGCAGCGCAGCGTCGTCGTCCTGCGACACTGGGAGCAGATGAGCACCGAGGAGACCGCTGCCGCACTCGGCATGTCTACGGGTACCGTGAAGAGCACCCTGCACCGCGCACTGGCCCGACTCCGGCAGGAACTGGAGAGCCGGGACCTCGACATGCGCGCGCTGGAGCGCGGTGACCACCGCGGGGACCACACCATCCGGTACGAGGGGCGTGAGCGGTGCGCGGCCTGAATGGCCAAAGCCTGAGCGGTAGAAGTCCGCTGGTATTGATGTCGGCGGGGACGATCGTCCTCGTCGGCACTGTGCTGTTCGCGGCCGGTTGCTCCACGACCGGGACCGGGCTGCGCGACGGCGGGCCGGCCCGCACCGAGACGGTCGCCAAGAGCGGCGCGCCGTCCTCCCCCACCGAGCCCGCCCCGAGCCAGAGCGGCTCCTCCGGCAAGCCCGCGCGGAAGATCGACCCGATCGCGCTGCTGAAGGCCGACCCGCGGGTCAGCGCCGAGGTCAAGCGGGACCTCAAGCCGTGCACGGGCAAGGAGTACCCGGTCGACGTGAGCTACGGGAAGGTCACCGGCGGGTCCGCCAGCGACATCGTGATCAACGTGCTGTCCTGCGCGGATGCGCTGGGGCGGGGCTCCTACGTGTACCGGGCCGAGGGCGGGACGTACGAGAATGTGTTCTCGGACGAGCAGCCGCCCGTCTACGCGGAGATCGACCGGGGCGACCTGGTGGTCACCAAGCCCGTCTACGCGAAGAGCGACACGCTCGCCTACCCGTCGGGCGAGGACGTGATCACGTACCGGTGGAACGGCGAGAAGTTCACCGAGCAGGACCGCGTCCACACCGACTACAGCAACATCGACGGCGGCGGGCAGCCCGCACCGGCGATCAGCCAGAAGAACTGACCACCCGCAGCGATGGAACCGAGGCGAGGCTTGCGCATGGCCGAGACCCATGTCCTGTTCGTGGAGGACGACGACGTCATCCGCGAGGCCACCACCCTGGCGCTGGAGCGCGACGGGTTCACGGTCACGGCCATGCCCGACGGCCTGTCCGGCCTGGAGTCCTTCCGCGCCGACCGGCCCGACATCGCCCTGCTCGACGTGATGGTGCCCGGCATGGACGGCGTGAGCCTGTGCCGCCGCATCCGCGACGAGTCCACCGTCCCGGTGATCATGCTGTCGGCGCGCGCCGACTCCATCGACGTCGTCCTGGGCCTGGAGGCCGGCGCCGACGACTACGTCACCAAGCCCTTCGACGGCGCCGTCCTGGTCGCCCGGATCCGCGCCGTGCTGCGCCGCTTCGGCCACGCCGGCGGCCCGAACGGGGCCGGCGCGGGCGGCGAGGACGAGTCCGCCGAGCGTGGGCTCCTGGCCTTCGGCGACCTGGAGGTCGACACCGAGGGCATGGAGGTGCGCAGGGCCGGCACCCCGGTCGCCCTGACGCCGACCGAGATGCGCCTGCTGCTGGAGTTCTCCTCCGCGCCGGGCACCGTTCTCTCGCGCGACCGGCTGCTGGAGAGGGTGTGGGACTACGACTGGGGCGGAGACACCCGCGTCGTGGACGTCCACGTGCAGCGGCTGCGCACCAAGATCGGACAGGACCGGATCGAAACGGTCCGAGGCTTCGGATACAAGCTCAAGGGATGAGACGCTTCACCTTCCGTACGGGGATCCGCTGGAAGATCGCCACCGCCATCGCCGCCGTCGCCGCGCTCGTCGTGGTCGCGCTGAGCCTGGTGGTGCACAGCGGTGCCCGCACCTCGATGCTGGACAGCGCCCGCGAGGTCCAGCTCGACCGGGTGCAGTTCATCTCCCGCAACGCCGACGCCGGGCGCAAGCCGCCCATGGGCGCCAAGCTCAACGACCCCGACCTGCCCGCCGAACTGCGCGAGAAGGCCCGGTCCGGGCGGCGCGGCACCTACATCCAGGAGTCCCCCAAGGGGCCGGAGGTCTGGGCGGCGGTACCGCTGGGCAACGGCCAGGTTCTGTCCCTGCACACCACGTTCAAGGAGAGCGCCAAGCTGGTCCGCGACCTGGACAAGGCCCTGGTCTTCGGATCGCTGACCGCCGTGGTCGCCGGCGCCGCCCTCGGCGTGCTCATCGGCGGGCAGATCTCCCGCCGGCTGCGCAAGGCCGCGGCCGCCGCGCAGCGGGTGGCGCACGGGGACCCGGACGTACGGGTCCGGGACGCGGTCGGCGGAGTCGTGCGCGACGAGACCGACGACCTCGCGCGGGCCGTCGACGCCATGGCCGACGCGCTCCAGCAGCGGCTCGAGGCCGAGCGGCGGGTCACCGCGGACATCGCGCACGAACTGCGGACCCCGGTCACGGGCCTGCTGACGGCGGCGGAGCTGCTGCCGCCGGGACGGCCGACGGAACTGGTGCGCGACCGGGCGCAGGCGATGCGGGCGCTGGTCGAGGACGTGCTGGAAGTGGCCCGGCTGGACGGCGCGTCGGAGCGGGCCGAACTCCAGGACGTGGCGCTCGGCGAGTTCGTGCACCGCCGGGTGGCGGCGCTGATGCCCGAGGCGACGGTCCGGGTCGTCGCGGACGAGATCGTCAGCACCGACCCGCGGCGGCTGGAGCGGATCCTGGGCAACCTGCTGGCCAACGCCTCCCGCTACGGGCAGCCGCCGGTCCAGGTCGACATCGAGGGCCGGGTCGTACGGGTCCGGGACCACGGTCCCGGCTTCCCCGAGGCCCTGCTGCGGGAGGGCCCGAGCCGGTTCCGGACCGGGTCCACGGACCGCGCCGGGGTGGGCCACGGGCTGGGCCTGACCATCGCGGAGGGCCAGGCGCGGGTGCTGGGCGCCCGGCTGACGTTCCGCAACGTGGCCGCGCCGGGCGGCGCGGACCGCGAGGGGGTGGCCGCGGGGGCGGTGGCCGTGCTGTGGCTCCCGGAGCACGCGCCGACCACCACGGGCAGCTTCCCGATCGTCCAACTGCCGGGCTAGGCCGCCTCTTCCGGCTCCCCCAGCTACCGCTGGGAGGTGCCCCCAGACCCGCGCCGCCCGGCACGATCCGAAAGAGACGACCTGGCCCGCGGGCCAGGTCGGGTCTGGCAGGGGCATGCCGAGGAGGACCGGGTCGTTCGTATGTGCGGACCGGTGTTCTAGCATCCGTGGCATGACCGACGGTACGAATCCCCCGAGCACCCCGCAGCCCGAGCCCGCCCCGGGGAACGGCTACGGGTTCCCGCCGGTACCGCCGGCACCCGGCGGCTACGGCTACCCGGGCGGCCCGCAGGCACCGGGCGGCGCACCGGCCCCGGGTGGCGCCTTCGGGCCGCCGCCCGCCGTACCCGGAGCGCCGGCGCCCGGACAGCCCGCTCAGCCGCCCGCGCCCGGACAGCCCGGCGGCTACGGCTTCCCGCAGGCGGGAGCCCCGGGCGCACCCGGGGCGCCGACCGCTCCGCACCCCGCGGGCCCGGGGGCCCCGAACCCGTACCAGCCGGGCGGCGGCCCCGCCCCGTTCCAGCAGAACCCCGCCGTCCCGCCCGCCCAGTGGCCGCCGGCCGGGCTGCCCGCCCAGGACGCCCCGGGGCCCGGGCCGTTCCCGCCGCTGCAGTCCGAGCAGCCCGACTGGGAGGCGATGGCCGACCGGACGGCGTCCGAGCGGCACAAGAAGAAGCTGTGGATGATCGGCGGCGGGGTGACCGTCCTGGCACTCCTCGCCGGCGGTGGAACGTTCCTGCTGATGGGCGGGGACGACGACGGGGGCAACACCAACGCCGGCGGCGACCCCTCGGCCTCCGCCTCCGCGTCGGCCTCGCCCTCCCCCAGCGGCTCCAAGAGCAAGGCGCCGGTCGACAACACCCCGACCGTCAAGGACGACCCCACCCAGATCCGCGACCGCGCAGGCAAGGCGCCGCTGAAGATGGGCGCCGACGCCGGGGTCTTCCCCATCGACAAGCGCTTCGAGATCCGCACCAAGGGCAACGAGAACTCGTACGCCGAGTCCGAGAAGCGGATCGTGGACACGTCGAAGAGCTTCACTGTCTCCGCGCGGGTGTGGAGCCGCTCGGCGAAGGGCCGTCAGATGGCCGTCAGCCAGGGCAACGAGAAGTCGTTCTCGTTCGAGCTGGGCGTGGACCAGGTCAACGGCAAGCCGGCCTGGGTCTTCCGCGTGCAGACCGGCGACCAGGGCGCCGAGTCCACCGTCGTCACCGTCAGCGGCGAGAGCTCCAAGATGGAGAAGACCTTCGCCCAGCTGACCGCGACCTACGACGCCGAGCGCAAGCAGATCGCCCTGTACGTCAACGGCAAGAAGGCCGGGGAGAGCGCGGTCGCCGGCGTCTTCCAGGCCCAGGGCCCGCTGCAACTGGCCCGCGCCCGCCACGAGGACAAGTGGACCGCCGCGTGGAGCGGCGCCATGGACAGCATCCAGACCTACGACGGACTGCTGTCACCGGCCCAGATCGACACCCTCAAGGCCGGCCGGGTCGACGCGAAGGCCAAGCCCACCGGGGCGTGGCTGCTGTTCTGACAGGCCCCCGGAAACATGCGGAAACACGCCGGAACCGGCCCGCTGAGCGGGCCGGTTCCGGCGTGAGTGGTTCCGGGAGGTCCGGTGCGCTGCTCCGGGTGCGTCAGAGGGTGACGCCGGCGGCGCGGAGGAAGGCGACCGGGTTCACGGCCGAGCCGTAGTTCGGGGTGGTCCGGATCTCGAAGTGCAGGTGCGGGCCGCTGGAGTTGCCGGTGTTGCCGGACAGGCCGATCTGGCCGCCCTTGGCGACCTTCTGGCCGACCTGAACCCGGATCTTGGACAGGTGCGCGTACTGGGAGTACGTGTTGTTGCCGTGCTTCACCACGATGGCGTTGCCGTAGGCGGGGCCGTCGCCGCCACCGTTGGGGCCGGCCTTGACCACGACACCGGCGCTGACGGCCTTGACCGGGGTGCCGACCGGAACGGCGAAGTCCTGGCCGGAGTGCTTGTGGGACCACATGTTGCCGCCCAGGCCGAACGTCGCGGAGAGCGTGTAGCTGGCGACCGGCTTCTGCCAGGCACCGGCCTTCGCGGAGGCGGCCGAGGCGGCGGTCTGCGCGGCGGGCAGGGTGGCGGGGGTCTGGGCGGCGAAGGCGGCAGTGGCGCCGGCCCCGAGGGCCAGGGTCGCACCGAGAGCGGTGGCGCCGATGGCGAGGCGGGTACGACGGGTGCTGATGCGCTTCGCGAACATGTAGAAGACCTCCGGGGCCGGGAACAGGGGCACTCAGGCAAGAAGCGACCCGGCACCGTGAGCAGCGAAGTGCCGGGCTTGCCCAACCTTGGTAACCCGTGCACCGCCCTATCCCCAAACGTCCCGATTACTACCGCGGCTCGTAGGGGAGGGGGGTGTGGCGCAGCCGCTTGACCGACCTCCACCTGGATGAACGCAGGTCGACATGGGGGACGAATCGGACATTGGATCTACGAAAGATGATAGGAAGTCCGTTTTGCCCTGTGCGGCTTGTCACCGGCCCAGGCCCTCTGCGGGCCCTTCCGGAACCCAAGCCCCGCACCCCTCGGACCCCGGAAGGACTCGCACGACGGGCCCCTACGACCGGCTCGCACGACGGGCCCGTACGACCGGCTCGCACGACGGGCCCGTACGACCGGCTCGCACGACGGGCCCGTACGACGGGTGCCCCGCCACCGCCGCACGCCCCGGCCGCGAGGAGCCGTCCTCCCGCGCGGCGCAGCAAAAGGGGCGGCCCCGGAACCGAGTTGGTTCCGGGGCCGCCCCTTGGGCCTGTGACGGCCTGCCCGCGGCGCGGGCGGGGCCGTCAGCCCTTGCTCAGGTCCGGGCCCGAGCCGGTGGCCTCGATCGGCGGGAGGTCCGGCAGGGCCGACTTCTCCTCGCCGCGGAAGGTGAACTTGACGGTCTCGCCCTCACCCTCCGTGCCGACGACCACGATGTGACCGGGGCGCAGCTCGCCGAAGAGGATCTTCTCCGACAGGATGTCCTCGATCTCGCGCTGGATCGTGCGGCGCAGAGGACGCGCACCCAGGATCGGGTCGTAGCCGCGCTTGGCCAGCAGGAGCTTGGCCTCGCCGCTGAGCTCGATGCCCATGTCGCGGTCCTTCAGGCGCTCGTCCACCTTGGCGATCATCAGGTCGACGATCTGGATGATGTCTTCCTGCGACAGCTGGTGGAAGACCACCGTGTCGTCGACACGGTTCAGGAACTCGGGGCGGAAGTGCTGCTTCAGCTCCTCGTTGACCTTGGCCTTCATGCGCTCGTAGCCGGTCTTGACGTCGCCCTGCGCGGCAAAGCCCAGGTTGAAGCCCTTCGAGATGTCCCGGGTACCCAGGTTGGTCGTCATGATGATGACCGTGTTCTTGAAGTCCACGACCCGGCCCTGGGAGTCGGTCAGTCGACCGTCCTCCAGGATCTGGAGAAGGGAATTGAAGATATCCGGGTGGGCCTTCTCGACCTCGTCGAAGAGGACGACGGAGAACGGCTTGCGGCGCACCTTCTCGGTGAGCTGGCCGCCCTCTTCGTAGCCCACGTAGCCGGGGGGTGAACCGAAGAGGCGGGAAACCGTGTGCTTCTCGCTGAACTCCGACATGTCGAGGGAGATCAGCGCGTCCTCGTCACCGAAGAGGAATTCGGCGAGCGTCTTGGAGAGCTCGGTCTTACCGACACCGGAAGGGCCGGCGAAGATGAACGAGCCACCCGGGCGCTTCGGGTCCTTCAGACCCGCACGGGTACGGCGGATCGCCTGGGAGAGCGCCTTGATGGCGTCCTTCTGGCCGATGACCCGCTTGTGGAGCTCGTCCTCCATGCGCAGCAGACGCGAGGACTCCTCCTCGGTGAGCTTGAAGACGGGAATGCCGGTCGCGGTCGCGAGGACCTCGGCGATGAGCTCGCCGTCGACCTCGGCGACGACGTCCATGTCGCCGGCCTTCCATTCCTTCTCGCGCTTGGCCTTCGCGGAGAGGAGCTGCTTCTCCTTGTCGCGGAGGGAGGCCGCCTTCTCGAAGTCCTGGGAGTCGATCGCCGACTCCTTGTCCCGGCGCACGGCCGCGATCTTCTCGTCGAACTCGCGGAGGTCCGGCGGCGCGGTCATCCGGCGGATGCGCATCCGGGAGCCGGCCTCGTCGATCAGGTCGATCGCCTTGTCCGGCAGGAAGCGGTCCGAGATGTACCGGTCGGCCAGGGTGGCCGCCTGGACGAGGGCCTCGTCCGTGATGGAGACGCGGTGGTGTGCCTCGTAGCGGTCGCGCAGACCCTTGAGGATCTCGATCGTGTGCGGCAGCGAGGGCTCGGCGACCTGGATGGGCTGGAAGCGGCGCTCCAGGGCCGCGTCCTTCTCCAGGTGCTTGCGGTACTCGTCGAGCGTGGTGGCACCGATGGTCTGCAGCTCACCGCGGGCCAGCATCGGCTTCAGGATCGAGGCCGCGTCGATGGCGCCCTCCGCGGCACCCGCACCGACCAGCGTGTGGAGCTCGTCGATGAACAGGATGATGTCGCCGCGGGTGCGGATCTCCTTGAGGACCTTCTTCAGGCGCTCCTCGAAGTCACCGCGGTAGCGGGAACCGGCGACGAGCGCGCCCAGGTCGAGGGTGTAGAGGTGCTTGTCCTTGAGGGTCTCGGGCACCTCGCCCTTGACGATGGCCTGGGCCAGGCCCTCGACGACGGCGGTCTTGCCGACGCCGGGCTCGCCGATGAGCACCGGGTTGTTCTTGGTACGGCGGGACAGCACCTGCATGACCCGCTCGATCTCCTTCTCGCGCCCGATGACCGGGTCGAGCTTGGACTCGCGGGCCGCCTGGGTGAGGTTGCGGCCGAACTGGTCCAGGACGAGCGAGGTCGAGGGGGTGCCCTCGGCCGGGCCGCCTGCCGTGGCCGACTCCTTGCCCCCGCCGGAGTAGCCGGAGAGCAGCTGGATGACCTGCTGCCGGACCCTGTTGAGATCGGCGCCCAGCTTGACCAGGACCTGGGCGGCGACGCCCTCGCCCTCGCGGATCAGGCCCAGCAGGATGTGCTCGGTGCCGATGTAGTTGTGGCCGAGCTGGAGGGCCTCTCGGAGCGAGAGCTCCAGGACCTTCTTCGCCCGCGGGGTGAAGGGGATGTGGCCGGACGGGGCCTGCTGGCCCTGACCGATGATCTCCTCAACCTGCTGGCGAACAGCCTCGAGCGAAATCCCGAGGCTCTCCAGGGCCTTAGCGGCGACACCCTCACCCTCGTGGATCAGACCCAGGAGGATGTGCTCGGTGCCGATGTAGTTGTGGTTGAGCATCCGGGCTTCTTCCTGAGCCAGGACGACAACCCGCCGCGCGCGGTCGGTGAACCTCTCGAACATCGTTTATCGCTCCTCAGAGCGGTCGGGCAGTTCGGGGTCGGTCCCCGCCCTGTCCTTCCGCATGCTAGTCCCGCGGGGCGGGACAGCTCATTCCAACTGCCGACATCCGTCCGCGATCACCCCCACGTCAGTGGGGAAAACCGGCTTCAACAGCCGACAACTGCTCCAACCCGATGGTGCGAGACGATGTTCCCGCAGGCCAGGCAGATACCCGTCACACGTGTACGCCGATGGCGAACGGAACCCGCTCAAATCAGCGTGTCGCCCCGATCCACTAGGAATGTCTTACCCGTAAGCAGTGACAGTCCATGCCCTCGGCACAGGGTCCCTCCGCTACGGGCGAACACGATTGGGTCCCGAATGTGGGACTCCACCCCCTGGAGCTTTACGTTCCGCATTGATCGGAGCGCACAGCGTAACTCGCGGAAGCGGTGCGGAGTTGCCCTGTCATGGCCTTCACCGTTCCACCGCCCCGCACTGCTCCGGACGACGACTGCGCGTCCTGGTACGAGGAGGTGCTCGGCTGGACCGTCGCGGGCGGGCCGCCCGCCCAGCTGGTCACCGGGACCCGGTTCGACGTGCTGGAGCTGCCGTCCGACGCGGGGGCGGAGCTGCTGCGCCGCCCCGTGGCCACCGGGCCGGTCGCCCTCATGGGGCGCAGGATGCGGTTCCTCGTCGCGGCGGGCGCCGCGGAGGAGCTGCCGGGGCTGCTGGACTGGCTGGAGTGGGGCGGGGTCGCCCTCGACCTCACGGCCCTGGGCACCGGCGGCCGGATCACGGCTCCGGTTCCCCCGGGACGGGCCGCGGGGGGAAGTCCCCGGGGGGCCGCCGTGTGGCTGCGACCCCCCGAGCAGGGGTGTGAGGCACTGCTGCCGGCCCTGCCCGGTCCTGGGCAGGGCGGCGTCGGCCTCCGGCAGGGTGCTGCCGGGCCGGATCTCGTACGCCTGGTCGCCGCGGCGGCGACGGAGTGCCACCGGGCACGGCTGCGGCGGCGTACGCCGGTACGGGATCAGCCCTTGGCGTTCTCGTAGGCCTCGCGGATGTCCGCCGGGACCCGACCGCGGTCGTTGACGTTCATCCCCTGGGCCTTGGCCCAGGCACGGATCTCGGCGGTGTCCGGGTTGCCGGAGCTCGCTGCGGCCCGGCCCTTGGCGCGGCCCGCGGCGGCACGGCCGCCGGTGCGGCGACCGCCCTTGGTGTACGGCTCGAGCAGACCACGGAGCTTTTCCGCGTTGGCGGTGGTGAGGTCGATCTCGTAGGTCTTGCCATCCAGAGCGAACGTCACGGTCTCGTCCGCCTCGCCACCGTCGAGGTCGTCGACAAGAAGGACCTGAACCTTCTGTGCCACCGGATTTCCTTTCATCGAAAAGCAGTACGCGGAAAGGAAACCGCTTTTGCCTGGAAAACACAAACCCCCCGGGAGAGGTTCAGGACCGCAGCGAGGAGGGAAACGTGCGCGATTCGGACATAGGCCACAGGTGCGCGGAGCCCGGGAAAAGCCGCCGTGATCGTTCAGAGGTGCAGAAGCATCCGGCTGTTGCCCAAGGTGTTGGGCTTCACTCGTTCGAGACCGAGGAACTCGGCGACCCCCTCGTCATAGGAACGGAGGAGCTCCATGTACACATCGGTCTCGACCGGTGTCTCGCCGATCTCGACGAAGCCGTGCCCCGCGAAGAAGTCCACTTCGAAGGTGAGGCAGAAAACCCGGCGGACCCCCACCGCGCGGGCGGTCTCCAACAACTGCGCGAGCAGTCGATGGCCGACTCCCGCCCCCTTCAACTCGCGGTCGACGGCGAGAGTGCGCACTTCGGCGAGGTCTTCCCACATCACGTGGAGTGCGCCGCAACCCACCACCCGGCCGTCCGAGACGCGTTCCGCGACCCAGAACTCCTGGATGTCCTCGTAAAGGGTGACCGGGGCTTTGTCGAGGAGGATCCGCTCCTGCACGTACTGGTCGAGCAGGCGGCGCAGCGCGCGAACATCGCCGGTACGGGCACGGCGGATGGTCACCGTATTTGCTGGGGCAGCGGAAATCTCGGACATGACCGGACGCTATCGCCCCGGGCCGGGGCGGTCTCCGGCGGAGTCCCCTTCGGACCCGGGGACCGCCCCGGGGGGCTCGGGGGCCGCCCCGGGGGCGGTTTCGGGGGCGGTTTCGGGGGCGGGGCCGGGGCCCCGCGGTGCGGGCCCGGCGGGAGCCTCCGGGGCCTCGGGGGCCGGCCCCGGTGCGGGGACGGGGGCCTGGTCGGCGGCCGATTCCTCGTCGTGCTGGACGATGCGGATGGCGTCGCGGAGCGCCTCGCGCTGTTCCGGGGACATCATGCCGAAGAAGGCCACCAGGGCGGCCGCCGGGCTGTCGCTCGTAGACCAGGCTTCGTTCATGAGTGCGGCCGAGTAGGCGGCGCGGGTGGAGACCGCCGTATATCGATAGGCCCGGCCTTCGGCTTCCCGGCGGACCCAGCCCTTCTGATGGAGATTGTCCATAACGGTCATCACCGTGGTGTACGCGATGGACCGTTCCTGCTGGAGGTCTTCCAGCACTTCACGTACGGTGACCGGGCGGTTCCACTGCCACACCCGCGTCATGACCGCGTCTTCGAGTTCTCCCAAGGGGCGAGGCACACCAGCACGATAGTGCGGAATGTGGGGAATTGCCCGGCTATTCACGCGACACCGGGCAACAAAAACCGGGCGTAGGGCCCGGAGGCCGTACGCCCGGAACGCCCGCCCCTACGGGCGGGGCTGGGCCTGCTGCGCGGCTTCGGCGCGGGAGAGCGCGGCGTCGACGGCGGCGTCCTCCTTGGCCTTGTTGGCACCGCCCTGGCTCTTCACGATCGTCACGACGAGGGCGATGAAGAACGCGGCCATCACGACAGGGGGAACGAGCGCGGAAACGTAGTCCATGGCCCCAGCGTAGCTACCCGGCCGCCCGCCCGGCCGCCGGGGGCGGGGTGGGCTTGCGGCGCGGCGGGAACACCTCGCCGGGGGTCGGCACGGGCCGCTCGGGCCGCTCGGGGCGCGGCGGCTCCTGCGGGGCCGGCTGGGGGCGGGGCGGCTCCTTGGTGCCGCCCCCGGAGTCCCGGCCGCCGCCCTCGCGGCGGCCGGCATCCCGGCCGCCGCCGCGGGATCCGCCCGGCTCCGCGGCGTCCCGGCCGCCGGCCAGGGCCAGCAGCCGGGTCCGGGGCGCAGGGGCGGCCGGCAGCCGCCGCCGCAGCGAGCGCTCCGCGACGGCCTGGGCGCGCTCCAGCAGTGCCGCCGCGACCGGGTTGGCGCGCAGGGCGCGCAGGGCGGCGAGGTCGTCGGGTGCGGGCTCGTAGCCGGCGGCCAGGGCGTCCTGGAGCAGTTCCAGGTAGCCGGAGAGGCTGCCGGGCAGGGCGCCGCGGTAGCGCGCGAGGTCGGCGAGGAGGAACGCTCTGAGCCGGCCCGCCTCCTGGACCGCTTCGTCCACCGACTGGGCGAGGCGCAGGCAGTCCTGCACCTCGGGTGCCGTCAGGGGGGCCGTGGAGGACTGGAGGGCATGGGCGAGGGTGCGCCTGAGCACGCGCAGCTCGGCGGCGCTGAACGCCATGCCGCCGCGGGATCCGTAGGGCGTGGGCATGAGCCGAAGATACGCGCTAATCGGACAAAATCCCCTGATCGCCGTGATTCCGGCGCGGCGGCTGCGGGCGTGGACCGGCGGCGGTCAGCCGGTCTCCTTCACTGCGTCCAGGAAGTCGGCCCAGGCGGCCTGCGTGGTGGCCAGGACGAGGTGCGCCGGGTCGGCGCGGTCGGCCACGCGGACCAGGTGTCCGGGGGTGGCGAGCACGTAGACGCAGGCCTCCCCCTCTCCGCAGTACGAGGACTTCTGCCACGCGGGGTCAGCGGTCATGGTGTCTCTCCTCCGTATGGACGGGCTGGTGCTCCCCTGGTGGGACGGTAACCCCGCAGGGGCCCCTGGTCGGCCACTTCAGCCGAATTCGGTGCGTCGCGCGGGCCGGCATCCCGCACCCGCGGCTCGCGGGAGCGTGGAGCCGCGCCGGAGGCTCCCCGGCCCCGGGGCCGGCCGGGGACGGGGCCCCCGGCCCGGGGCCCGGGGGTCACAGGCGGGCCAGGAAGGCGGCGACGGCCTCGGCGGTGTTCGGGCCGGTCCAGGCCAGGCCGGGCCCGCCGACGGTCACCTCGGTGACCGCCAGGCCCGGCACGGGCGCCGGCTGCCAGCCACGGAACAGCACGGTGCCGGTCTCCTCCGCCAGCCGGATCCCGGCGTCCGTGAGCCGGTCCGCCGGGTACGGCAGCCAGACCTGGAACTGGTGGGTGTGCGGCACCTCCGGGTGGATCCGGAACCAGGGGGTCCCGGCCGTCCGGAAGCCGTCCCGCAGCCCCTGCGCCACCACGCGCGCGTGGGCGACGTACGCGGGCAGCCGCGGCAGCTCCCGCTCCAGCCCCGCCAGCGCCGACAGGGCCTGCGGGAACTGGCGGAAGACCTGGCCGCCGTACCGGTGGCGCCACGCCTTCGCCTCGGCGACCAGCGCGGCCGGGCCCGCGAGCGCCGCTCCGCTCAGCCCGCCCAGCGACTTGTAGAAGGAGACGTACACCGAGTCGGCCAGGGCCGCGATCTCCGGCAGGCTCCGGCCGAGGTGGGTGGTGGCCTCCCACAGCCGGGCCCCGTCGAAGTGGACGACGGCCTCCCGCTCCCGGGCCGCGCCGACGAGGTCCTCCAGCTCCTCCCAGGTCGGCAGCAGGAAGCCGGCGTCGCGCAGCGGGAGCTCCAGCACCAGCGTGCCGAAGGGCTCGGCGAGGTCGGCGACCTCCTCGGCGGTGGGCTGGCGGAGCTCCCGCGTGGGGTGGACCGTGCGCAGCCCCGAGACCAGGGACAGTGCGCCGCCCTCCCACAGCTCGGGGTGGCTCATCGGGTGCAGGGCGACCACCGGGTTGCCGGTGCGGCCCGCCCAGCAGCGCAGGGCGATCTGCTGGGCCATGGTGCCCGACGGGAAGAAGGCGGCCTCCTCCATGCCGAGGAGCTCGGCGACCCGCTCCTCCAGCCGGGCCACGACGCCGTCGCCGTACACGTCGGCGGGCTCGTCGGGGTCGGGCGCGGCCAGCTCCGCGAGCAGTTCGCCGACTGTCGTCTCGCGGGCGCCGTCCGAGAGCTTGCGGTGGGCCGCGCGGCCCGCCGCGACCAGCCGGTTCACCCGCTCCGTGTCATCGGTCATGGCCCAGATCATCGCCGATCGCCCCTGGCGCCCAGGGGCTAGCATGGCGGCGTATCGTCCGGTACCCCCGCGGACTGGAACGGAAGGCCCACCCCGCGTGAACGCACCCCATCAGACGGAACCCCGGGATCCGTCCGCCCGACCTGCCCGGTTGACCGTCGGCGTCGTCGGGGCGGGCCGGGTCGGCCCGGCCCTGGCCCGCGCCCTCCAGCAGGCGGGGCACCGCCCGGTCGCCGTCTCCGGCGTCTCGGACGCCTCCCGCCGCCGCGCCGAGCGGATGCTGCCCGACGTACCGCTCGTCCCGCCCGCGCAGGTGCTGGAGCTGGCCGACCTGGTGCTGCTGACCGTGCCCGACGACGCCCTGCCGGGCCTCGTGCAGGGCCTCGCCGACACCGGTGCGGTACGGCCCGGGCAGCTGCTCGTGCACACCTCGGGGCGGTACGGGGCCGCCGTCCTGGACCCGGCCCGCCGGGCGGGCGCGCTGCCGCTGGCCCTGCACCCCGCGATGACGTTCACCGGCACCGAGGTCGACGTGCAGCGGCTCGCCGGCTGCTCCTTCGGGGTCACCGCCCCCGACGAGCTGCGGCTCGCGGCCGAGGCCCTGGTCATCGAGATGGGCGGGGAGCCCGAGTGGATCGCCGAGGCGAACCGCCCGCTCTACCACGCCGCCCTCGCCCTCGGCGCGAACCACCTGGTCACGCTGGTCGCCCAGGCCATGGAGCTGCTGGCCAAGTCCGGCGTGGAGCACCCCGACCGGATGCTCGGCCCGCTGCTGGGCGCGGCCCTGGACAACGCCCTGCGCTCGGGGGACGCCGCGCTGACCGGGCCGGTGGCCCGCGGCGACGCGGGCACCGTCGCCGCGCACGTGGCGGAGCTGCGCCGGCACGCCCCGGGGACGCTCACCGGGTACCTGGCGATGGCCCGGACGACCGCGGACCGGGCCCTGGCGCACGGTCTGCTCAAGCCCGAGCTGGCCGAGGACCTGCTGGGGGTCCTCGCGGACGGCGCCGTCGCCGGCGCCGACGGCGGCCGCGGCGGGCACGACCTGAACGGCACCGAGGGACCCGAAGGGGGCGACGGCCGGTGAGCCACGACCTGCTGCTGATCGACACCGCGGAGAAGCTCGCGGAGCTCCCGCGCACCGGCTCCGGGCCGCGCGCGGTCGTCATGACGATGGGCGCCCTCCACGAGGGGCACGCCACCCTGATCCGGTCGGCGCGGGAGCTGGCCGGGCCCGGCGGCCAGGTCGTCGTCACGGTCTTCGTCAACCCGCTGCAGTTCGGGGCGAACGAGGACCTCGACCGCTACCCGCGGACCCTCGACGCCGACCTGGCGCTGGCCCGCGGGGCGGGTGCCGACGCCGTGTTCGCCCCGGCCGTCGACGAGGTCTACCCCGGCGGGGACCCGCAGGTGCGGATCACCGCCGGCCCGATGGGCACCCGCCTGGAGGGTGCGACCCGGCCCGGGCACTTCGACGGCATGCTGACCGTCGTCGCCAAGCTGCTCCATCTCACCCGCCCCGACCTGGCCCTGTTCGGCCAGAAGGACGCCCAGCAGCTGGCCCTGATCCGGCGGATGGTGACCGACCTGAACTTCCCCGTCGAGGTGGTCGGCGTACCGACCGTCCGCGAGGAGGACGGGCTCGCGCTGTCCTCCCGCAACCGCTACCTGTCCGGCCCCGAGCGGCGCACCGCCCTGGCCCTGTCCCGCGCCCTGTTCGCGGGCCGCGACCGGCTCGCCGCGCAGGCCGCGCTGCGGGCCCGCGCCGAGGCGGCCCCCGCCAGCGACGAACGCGCCACGGCCCTGGCCCGGCTGGGCGAGATCCGGGCCTCGGCCGACGCGCACGCCGTGTCGTCCGCGGCCGCCGCGGCGGGCACCGGGCTGCCGGACGCCGTACGGGCCGCGGCCCGGCACGTCCTGGACGAGGCGGTGCGGCACGAGCCGCCGCTGGTCCTGGACTACCTGGCCCTGGTGGACCCGCAGGACTTCAGCGACGTCGGACCCGACTTCACCGGGCGGGCCGTGCTGGCCGTCGCCGCGAAGGTCGGCACGACCCGGCTGATCGACAACATCCCATTGGAGTTCGGAGCACACTCGTGAGCACCCCAGGCACAGGCCCCGCCGGTACCGGCATACGGCTGCACGCTCCCGCGCCCGGCTGGGCCGTCGAGGCCGACGTCGTGGTCGTCGGCTCGGGCGTGGCGGGCCTGACGGCCGCGCTGCGCTGCGCCGCCGCGGGCCGCCGCACCGTCGTGGTCACCAAGGCCCGGCTCGACGACGGCTCCACCCGCTGGGCGCAGGGCGGGATCGCCGCCGCGCTCGGCGAGGGCGACACCCCCGAGCAGCACCTGGACGACACCCTGGTCGCGGGCGCCGGCCTGTGCGACGAGGAGGCCGTCCGGCTCCTGGTCACCGAGGGGCCCGACGCGGTGCGCCGGCTGATCGCCGCCGGTGCCGTCTTCGACACCTCCGCCGAGACCGGCGAGATCGAGCTGACCCGCGAGGGCGGCCACCACCGGCGCCGGATCGCGCACGCGGGCGGCGACGCCACCGGCGCGGAGATCTCCCGCGCCCTGGTCGAGGCCGTGCACGCGGCCGGCATCGAGACCGTCGAGAACGCGCTGGTCCTGGACCTGCTCCAGGACGCCGAGGGCCGCACGGCCGGCGTCACCCTGCACGTCATGGGCGAGGGCCAGCACGACGGGGTCGGCGCCGTCCACGCGCCCGCCGTGATCCTCGCGACCGGCGGCATGGGCCAGGTGTTCTCCGCGACGACCAACCCGTCGGTGTCCACCGGCGACGGCGTGGCCCTCGCGCTGCGCGCCGGGGCCGAGGTCTCCGACCTGGAGTTCGTCCAGTTCCACCCCACCGTCCTGTTCCTCGGCCCGGACGCCGAGGGCCAGCAGCCGCTGGTGTCGGAGGCGGTCCGCGGCGAGGGCGCCCACCTGGTCGACGCGGACGGCGTCCGCTTCATGGTCGGCGCGCACGAGCTGGCCGAGCTCGCCCCGCGCGACATCGTCGCCAAGGGCATCACGCGCCGCATGCAGGAGCAGGGCGCGCAGCACATGTACCTGGACGCCCGGCACTTCGGCGCCGCGATGTGGGAGCAGCGCTTCCCGACCATCCTGGCCGCCTGCCGGGCCCACGGCATCGACCCGGTGACGCAGCCGATCCCGGTCTCGCCCGCCGCGCACTACGCCTCCGGCGGCGTCCGCACCGACCTGCACGGCCGCACCACCGTGCCCGGCCTGTACGCGTGCGGCGAGGTCGCCTGCACCGGCGTGCACGGCGCGAACCGGCTGGCCTCCAACTCCCTGCTGGAGGGGCTGGTCTTCGCCGAGCGGATCGCCGAGGACATCGTGGCGAGCGCCCCGGCGGGCAGCGGCCCGGGCATACCGGTCCCCTCGACCGGCCCGCTGCAGCCCGCCGAGGCCCGGTACGAGGTCCAGCGCATCATGACGGAGGGCGCGGGCGTGCTCCGCTCCGCGGAGTCCCTGCGGGCGGCGGCCGCCGCCCTGGAGGACCTGTACGCCACCGCGCTCACCGCCCTGGAGACCAACGGCAAGACGGCCGTGCCGGGCACCGAGACGTGGGAGGCCACGAACCTGTTGTGCGTGGCCCGGGTGTTGGTCGCCGCCGCCCTGCGGCGCGAGGAGACCCGCGGCTGCCACTGGCGCGAGGACTTCCCCGAGCGCGACGACGCCGTCTGGCGCCGCCACCTCGTCGTCCAGCTGTCCCGCACCGAGAAGCGGGCCCTGGTCGTCACCCCCACCGACTCCGCGGACCTCCCGTCCGTACAGCACCCCCCGAGCCAGGAGCAGGCATCGTGAGCACCCCCGAACTCCCCCTGATCGAGCAGAACGAAGGCGGCTGCGGCGACGACTGCGGCTGCGGCGACGGCGAGGAGAGCGGCCTGGACCCGGCGCTCGCCGGGCTGCTGGCCGAGGCGGGCCTCGACCCCGTCGAGGTCGAGGACATCGCCCACATGGCGCTGGCCGAGGACCTCGACGGCGGCGTGGACGTCACCACCGTCGCGACCGTGCCCGAGGACGCCGAGGCCGTGGCCGACTTCGTCGCCCGCGAGGACGGCGTCGTGGCCGGGCTGCGCGTCGTCGAGGCGGTCTTCTCCGTCGCGTGCACCGAGGCCTTCGAGGTCGAGCGGCACGCCGAGGACGGCGACACCGTGAAGAAGGGCGACGTGCTGCTGTCGGTGCGGGCCCTGACCCGGGACCTGCTGACCGCCGAGCGCAGCGCGCTGAACATCCTGTGCCGGCTGTCGGGCATCGCCACGGCCACCCGCCGCTGGGCGGACCTCCTGGAGGGCACCGGGGCGAAGGTCCGCGACACCCGCAAGACCACGCCGGGCCTGCGCTCCCTGGAGAAGTACGCGGTGCGCTGCGGCGGGGGCGTGAACCACCGCATGTCCCTGTCGGACGCGGCGCTGGTCAAGGACAACCACGTGGTCGCCGCCGGCGGGGTCGCGGAGGCGTTCAAGGCCGTGCGCGAGGCGTTCCCGGAGGTGCCCATCGAGGTCGAGGTGGACACCCTGCACCAGGCGCGCGAGGTCATGGACGCCGGGGCCGACCTGATCCTCCTCGACAACTTCACGCCGATGGAGACCGAGGAGGCGGTGATCCTGAACAAGGGGCACAACAAGGGCCGGGCGATCCTGGAGTCCTCCGGCCGGCTGACCCTGGAGAACGCGCGGGCGTACGCCGAGACGGGCGTGGACTTCCTGGCCGTGGGCGCGCTGACGCACTCCTCGCCCATCCTGGACATCGGGCTCGACCTGCGCGAGGCGGTGTAACCGGTGCTGCTCACCATCGACGTCGGCAACACCCACACCGTGCTGGGCCTGTTCGACGGTGACGAGATCGTCGAGCACTGGCGCATCTCCACCGACCCGCGCCGCACGGCCGACGAGATGGCCGTCCTGATGCAGGGCCTGATGGGCACGCACCCGATGCTCGGCAGCGAGCTGGGCGACGGCATCCACGGCATCGCGATCTGCTCGACGGTCCCGTCGGTGCTGCACGAGCTCCGCGAGGTGACCCGCCGCTACTACGGCGACGTCCCTGCGGTGCTCGTCGAGCCCGGCATCAAGACGGGCGTGCCGATCCTCATGGACAACCCGAAGGAGGTCGGCGCGGACCGCATCATCAACGCGGTCGCGGCCGTCGAGCTCTACGGGGGGCCGGCGATCGTGGTCGACTTCGGTACGGCGACCACCTTCGACGCGGTGTCCGCGAAGGGCGAGTACGTGGGCGGGGTGATCGCCCCGGGCATAGAGATCTCCATGGAGGCCCTGGGCGTGCGCGGGGCCCAGCTCCGCAAGATCGAGCTGGCCCGGCCGCGGCACGTGATCGGCAAGTCCACGGTCGAGGCGATGCAGTCGGGCGTGGTGTACGGCTTCGCGGGCCAGGTCGACGGGGTCGTCACCCGCATGGCCCGGGAGCTCGCGGGCCCGCACGGCGATCCCGCCGACGTCCGGGTCATCGCCACGGGCGGGCTGGCGCCGATGGTGCTCGGCGAGTCCTCGGTGATCGACGACCACGAGCCGTGGCTGACGCTGATCGGGCTGCGCCTGGTCTACGAGCGCAACGCGCCGAACTTCTCCTGAGCCGGCGACCGGCCGACCGCCCGCCCGGCCCTGCGGTCAGCAGGGCCGGGGGCGGCTCAGCAGGCGACGGACGGCGGCCCGCCACGGGTGGTGTGCCGCTCGGCCGTCCAGTACGGCCCGGAACTGTTCGTAGTCCCGGGCCGCCCGCACCACGGCGACGTCGTCGCGGCCCGGCGGCGGGGGCATGGGGGCGCCCTGCTGGGACGCCCGGTACGTGTCGATGAGGTACTGCTCGATCGCTGTCATACCTCCACCCTGAGCCCTGGGGCGGCAGGCCGCTCGTCGATTGACGCTGCTGGTCAATCGACGCCCTGACCAGCAGTGCAGCCCGGTCCGCCGTCCTCCGGGGGACAGTCGCCGACCGCGCGCCGCGCCGGTGGCCGCGGCGCGGCCGGATCGGGCCCGGCGGAGGCCAGAATGGCCCGATGAGCGTCACCATCGACATCGCCGGGCTCCCCGACGAGCACATCGCCTTCGCCCCCTCGCCGCTCGCCGAACTCTGCATGACCCTGCACGCGCTCTCCCAGCCCGCCCACCACCCCGGGCTCGCCTCCTGGACCGCCGCCACCGCCGCCGGGCTCGACCCCTGCCTCGCGGACCGGCTGCTGGAGGGCGACTTCATGTGGCGGAGCTCCTTCGCCGACATCTTCATGGCCTTCGCCGGCGTCCCCGGCGGCACCGGGCGGCCCGCCGCGACCCTGGTCGAGGAGCTCGACGTGCTCGACGAGCTGGACGACGAGCGGTTCGTGATGGCCGCCCTGGAGCACTGCTGGCTGGCGCTGTACAACGAGGGCGGCGGGCCCTCCCCGCTGACCGACGCCCGCGCCCGGGCCAAGGTGTTGGAGACGGCCGCCGCCCGCGGCCCCGGCCGGCTGGAGTTCTCGCGGCGGCTGCTGGACGACACCGCGGCCGTACGGGTGTGGATGCGCCGGCTCATGGAGGACTGCCACGAGGCCTTCTTCGACGAGACCTGGCGGCGGATCGAGCCCGAGCAGACCGCGGACGCCCGGCACAAGACCGAGGTGCTGCGCCGCAGGGGACTGGCCGCAGCGCTGAAGGAGGTCTCGGCCGCCCTGAGCGTCGACGAGGCCCGCACCACCATCACCGTCGACAAGATGGTCCACGGCACGGCCACCGCGACCGATCCCGAGATAGGCGCCGGCCTCGTCCTCGTCCCGACGCACTTCGGCTGGCCGCACCTGCTCGTGCTGCACGCCCCCGGCTGGCGGCCGGTGGTCCACTACCCGGTGCGCAACCCCGAACTGCCGTCCCCCGGTTCGGTGCAGCTGCTCCAGCGGCGGATGGAGGCACTGGCCCACCCGATGCGGATGATGCTGTGCCGGAGCCTGGCCCGCGCGCCGTACACGACGAGCGAGTTGGCGACCGTGCACGGGATCACCCCGCCGGAGGTGTCGCGGCACCTGTCCGCGCTGAAGAAGGCGGGACTGCTCCATACGCGCCGTCAGGGACGGTATGCCCAGCACCAGTTGGATCTGGGGGTCGTTGCCCGGATCGGACCCGACTTCATCGAGGGCGTCCTGCGCTAGCGGTGGCCGGATCCTTGCTGCGCAGAACCACCGATATACGGAATTCACAAACCGGAATCAGTGAAAACTCTGGCCAGATCACCCCGCTCGTCTATAACGTGCGTCCACCACTCCCCCCACGTACCGCGCATTGCCATCCGTCTGTCTGCTCGCACCTGTCGTGGAAGGACCTTCATGCCCTCACGCCGTATAGCCGCAGCAACCGCCGCCCTGGCCGTCGCAGCCGTCGTCTCGCCGTTGCTGCTGGCCGGCCCGGCCGGCGCCACCAGCCCGCAGAGCGACGCGGCCCGGGCGGACGCACTGGCCAGGAAACTGGTCAAGGACTCCACCGGCAAAGGCGCCTACAACCACCTGAAGGTCCTTCAGTCCATCTCCGACTACAACAACGGCACCCGCGTGGCCGGCTCCAAGGGCCACGTGCAGTCCGCCCAGTACGTCGAAGCGGTGCTGAAGAACGCCGGTTACAAGGTCTCGCGCAACGAGTTCGACTTCACCTACGTCGAGACCATCGCCGAGACCCTGAAGGTCAACGGGGCGAACGGCCGTGACGTGCCGATCCACCTGATGACGTACACCGCGAGCGGCCCCGAGTCCGGGGTCACCGCACAGGTCGCCGCGGCGCCCGTCGACGCCGACGGCACCAACGGCTGCGAGCCGGGCGACTTCGCCGCGGGCACCTTCACCGGCAAGATCGCCCTGATCAAGCGCGGTGGCTGCACCTTCGCCACCAAGCAGACCAACGCGGCCGCGGCCGGCGCCGTCGGAGCGGTCATCTACAACAACACCGACGGCGCCCTCAACGGCACCCTCGGCGACCCGAACGTCGGCAAGATCCCGACCGGCGGCATCACCCAGGCCGAGGGCCAGCGGCTCGTCGCCGACGCCGCGGCCGGCCCGGTCGAGGTCACCCTGGACATCCGCGAACTGCGCGAGCAGCGCAAGACGTTCAACGTCATCGCGGAGACGCAGGGCGGCGACGAGAACAACACCGTCTTCCTCGGCGCGCACCTCGACTCGGTGGCGGGCGGGCCCGGCATCAACGACAACGGCTCGGGCTCGGCCGGCATCCTCCAGGTCGCGCAGCGCCTCGCGGGCGACCAGAAGAAGGTCAAGAACAAGGTGCGGTTCGCCTGGTGGTCGGCCGAGGAGTTCGGCCTGCTCGGCTCCGAGGCGTACGTCGGCGGTCTGACCGAGGCGCAGAAGAAGCAGATCAAGCTGTACCTGAACTTCGACATGATCGCCTCGCCGAACCCGGCCTACTTCGTCTACGACGGCGACAACTCCGACGGCGTCGGCGCCGGTCCGGGTCCGGAGGGCTCCGCCCAGCTGGAGCGGGGGATCACCGACTTCCTCGACGCGAAGGGCATCCCGCACGAGGGCACCGACTTCGACGGCCGCTCGGACTACGGGCCGTTCATCGAGGCGGGCATCCCGGCCGGCGGCACCTTCACCGGCGCCGAGGGCATCAAGACCGCGGCGCAGGCGGCGAAGTTCGGCGGGGAGGCCGGCAAGGCCTACGACCCGAACTACCACGCCAAGGGCGACGACCTGTCGAACATCGACCAGAAGGCGCTCGACATCAACGTGGACGTCATCGCCAACGCGGTGGGCCACTACGCCCACGACCTGGCACCGCTGTCGAAGCCGGTGGTCTCGCAGCCGACCGGCGGCGGCTCGGGCAGCGGCGGCCTGCACGCGGGCCACGGCAGTGAGGTGACCGAGTAGCGGTCGCCCGCGGGCGAAGCGGAGGGGCCGGCCCTGCCGGCCCCTCCGGCACGGGTCAGTGAGGCCAGGCGGCCACGCCGACCGGCTGCACCAGCCAGCCGAAGTCGCCCAGCCCGCCGCGCGCGGTGAGCTCGGCCGCCTCCCCCGCCGCGGCGAGGGCCCGGACGTAGCCCACCGGGTCCGAGGAGGCCAGGGCGAGCGGGGGCCGGGCGCCCGAGACGCCGAGCGCGGCCAGCGCCTCCCGCTGGGTCAGCAGCACCGCGCCCGGCCCCGCGCAGGCGTCCAGGGCCACGTGCGCGGTGACGTCGCAGCTTCCGTCCGGGACCGGGGCCACCTCGCGGCCCTCCCGGAAGCCGGTCAGCGTGCCGTACGCCGGCCGCGTCCCGCGGGTGTGGGCGTAGTCCACGGCCACCGCCAGCCCCCGGTCCAGGGTGGCGACGGCCGCCGCCCAGGCCTCGTCCCGCGGCCGCCCGATCTCGGCCCGGCCCGGACCCGGCCACCACCGCTCCAGCCAGGCCCGGTCGGCTTCGTCCAGCGCGGCGCCCGGGCTCTCGGTGCCGTCCGGCGCGACCAGCACGTAGTGCCCGTCCTGCGCGACGTCCAGGGGGACGTTGTCCAGCCACTCGTTGGCGAACAGCAGCCCCGTGGCCCCCGCCGGCGGCTCGGATGCCCAGCGGATCCGCGGGTCCAGGCCCGGCGGCCGCTCCGCCTTCTCCACCGCGTACGGGCGCACCCGCGCGGCCACCCGGTCCGGCAGTGCGGCGAGCACCCCGGCCAGCAGCTCCCCGCGCCCGGCCCCGACGTCGACCAGGTCCAGCCCCTCCGGGGCGCCGAGCTGCTCGTCCACCCGGCACAGCAGCCGGGCCACGGCCCCCGCGTACAGCGGCGAGGCGTGCACGGAGGTGCGGAAGTGCCCGGCGGGGCCCGGGCCGCCGGGGCGCACGTAGAAGCCGCCGGGCCCGTACAGCGCGGCCTCCGTCGCCGCGCGCCAGCCGACCGGACCCCTGGTTCCGCCCTGAGTGCTCATCCCCCACAGGCTAAGCGCGGCCTCCACCTTGCGGAGTACGCCCCCGGATCGCGGATCGCACCTGTGGTTGACTCCAGCACCTATCTTCTTTGCCTACGCTGGGTTACGTGCAGCGCCTCTACGACTTCCTCCGCAGACACCCGACGGGCGTCGACACCTTCTGGGCTGTCCTCCTGTGCGGGATCGCCCTGCTGGAGGTCGCCGACAAGGGCTCCTACGACACCGCGGCCAAGCTCCTCGCCGTCCCCTCGGTGCTCGCGATGGGCGTCGTCGTCGCCCTGCGCCGCAGGTGGACGCGGCAGATGTTCTGGCTGGCCGTCGGCACCGGCGCCTACCAGCTGCTGGCCGGCACCGAGTCGCACACCGCGGACTTCGCCATGCTGGTCGTCCTGTACACCGTGGCCGCCTCGGCCGAGCTCCCGCGCACCCTGTCGCGCGCCGCGCTCGGCATCGGGCTGGCCGCCTCCCCGCTGTACGCGCTGCGCTTCCCCGTCGACAAGGGCGACACCACCAACAACGTCCTGTTCGTCCTGTTCGCCATGGTCCCGTTCGCCCTCGCCTGGGTGCTCGGCGACTCCCTGCGCACCCGCCGCGCCTACTACGCCCAGCTCGTCGAGCGGAACCAGCGGTTGGAGAAGGAGCGCGAGGCCCAGGCCAAGGTGGCCGTCGCCGCCGAGCGCGCCCGGATCGCCCGCGAGCTGCACGACGTCGTCGCGCACAACGTGTCGGTGATGGTGGTGCAGGCGGACGGCGCGGCGTACGTCATGGACGTGGCGCCGGACCAGGCCAAGGAGGCCCTGCAGACCATCTCCGGCACCGGACGCCAGGCACTGGCGGAGATGCGCCGCCTGCTCGGCGTGCTGCGCACCGGGGAGCCGCAGGAGGCCGAGGACTACGTGCCGCAGCCGGACGTGGAGCAGATCGAGGTCCTCGTCGAGCAGGTGCGGGCGGCCGGCCTCGTGGTGGACTTCGAGGTCGAGGGCGCCCCGCGCAAGCTGCCCAGCGGCGTCGAGCTGACCGCGTACCGGATCGTGCAGGAGGCACTGACGAACACGCGCAAGCACGGCGGCCCCGACGCCAGGGCGAGCGTCCGGCTGGTCTACTTCGACGACGGGCTCGGCCTGCTCGTCGAGGACGACGGCCGCGGCGCGGCCCACGAGCTGTACGAGGACGGCGGCGCCGACGGCGCCGGCCACGGCATGATCGGCATGCGCGAGCGGGTCGGCATGGTCGGCGGCACCCTGGACGCGGGCCCGCGCCCCGGCGGCGGCTTCCGGATCAGTGCGCTGCTCCCGCTGAAGAAGGGCTGACGTGCCCCCCGCCACCGGTCCGGCGGACCAGACCGCTGCGTATGCTCGCCGTATGACTGCCTCTGACGCGCCCACGCCGGCGAACTCCGTAAGGGTCATGCTCGTCGACGACCAGGTGCTGCTGCGCACGGGCTTCCGCATGGTGCTCGCCGCCCAGCCGGACATGGAGGTGGTCGCCGAGGCCGGCGACGGCCTGGAGGCGCTGGAGGTGCTGCGGTCCACGAAGGTGGACGTGGTGCTGATGGACGTCCGGATGCCCCGGCTGGACGGGGTCGAGGCCACCCGCCGGATCTGCGAACGCCCCGAACACCCCAAGGTGATCATCCTGACCACCTTCGACCTGGACGAGTACGCCTTCTCCGGGCTCAAGG
Source organism: Streptomyces sp. NPDC029014 (assembly GCF_055564695.1). NCBI lineage: Bacteria > Bacillati > Actinomycetota > Actinomycetes > Kitasatosporales > Streptomycetaceae > Streptomyces > Streptomyces sp. NPDC029014. The sequence goes on along the minus strand of NZ_JBVHVT010000016.1, from coordinate 75,844 downwards.
CGGGCGCGAGCGGCTTCATGCTCAAGGACGTCCCGCCGTCCGAGCTGCTGGCCGCGATCCGCTCCGTGCACAGCGGCGACGCCGTCGTGGCCCCCTCGACGACCCGGCGGCTGCTGGACCGGTTCGCGCCCATGCTGCCGACCGGCGCCAAGGAGCCGCAGAACAAGGAGATCGAGCGGCTGACCGAGCGCGAGCGGGAGGTCATGCTGCTGGTGGCGCAGGGGCTGTCGAACGGTGAGATCGCGGGCCGGCTGGTGCTGTCGGAGGCCACCGTCAAGACGCACGTGGGCCGCATCCTGACCAAGCTCAGCCTCCGCGACCGGGTGCAGGTCGTCGTCCTCGCGTACGAGTCCGGGCTGGTCCGGGCGGGCGGCGGGGCCGCGCCCGCGTAGGCGCCCCGGCCCGGCGGCCCCGGCCGAGCACCACCGCCCGGGCGGCTCAGGTCATCCAGCGGTCGGGGCGGGCGTCCGCGCGGGAGGTGCGCGAGCGGTCCGCCTGGGCGGCCAGCAGGGCCGCGGCCTCGTCCGCGGCCCGCAGCCGGGCTGTGACCGTGGTGTTCGCGCCGGTGTCCACGCTGACGTCGGCCACACCGCGGGCCCGCTCCCAGGGGCCCCGGGTGAGCCGGACGCTCTGCACCTTCGCGTGCGGGACCAGCTCGGTGCGCCGGCACAGCAGCCCGCGCCGGGCCGCGAACACCTCCTCCGAGACGGCCAGCCCGTACCCCTTCCACCACACCGGGACCACCCAGCGCGCCCGGCCCCGCGGGGACGGGCGGAAGTCCAGGGCCTCCGGGTCCACACCCGGCAGCACCCGGGCGATCACCCCCCGGGCGGCCGCCCGGGAGGCCACCGGGATCAGGACGCCGTTCTTCGAGCCGGCCACCGACAGCTCCACCCGGACCCAGCCCCGCCGCCGCCACAGCAGCGGCTCGACGAGCCGCACGGCCTGCACCCGCCCCGGCGGCACGGTCTCGTGGGCCCGGTCCAACAGCCCGTGGTCGATCCGCAGCCCGTCCGGGGACTCGGCGACCCGCCAGTCGTACTCCTCCATGAAACGGCCGGCCGTGCCCGCCCAGATGCCGCCGAGGAACGGCACCAGGATGCCGAGGGTCGCCCAGACGCTCCCGCTGAACCACCAGACGACCAGCGGCGCGAGCACCGCCGCGGGGACCGCCGCCCAGGCTCCCAGGGTGAGGGCGAGCGACACCGCGAGGTCGCGGGGCTGCACCCGCAGCAGCTCCTGCTTGGGGGCCTCGCCCACCACAGCCGCCTCCTCGGGGGCGAAACCGGCCGCCAGCGCGAGCAGCTCGGCGCGCAGCGCCACGGCCTCGCGCTCGTCGAGGAAGGCCAGCTCGTCCTTGGCCTCGGTGCCGACGACGTCGAGCCGGAGCTTGGCGACGCCCGCGATCCGGGCCAGCAGCGGGCGGGTGACGTCCACGGCCTGGATCCGGTCCAGGCGGATGTGCGCGGTGCGCCGGAAGACCAGGCCGCTGCGGATGCGAAGCTCGGTGTCGGTGACCGAGTAGTGGGTGAACCACCAGCTCAGGAACCCGTACACGGTGAAGACGACGACGAGGCCGGCCACCATCGCGGCCCGCACGGCAGGGGTGAGGTCCTCGACCCACTCGGCGAGCTGCTCGCCCTGCTGGACCACCACGCCGGCGGTGCCGGCGATCGGCACCCAGGCGCGGCGCAGCGGGGTGAGCACGTGCAGCCGCCGTTCGACGGCCGGGCCGGGCGCCGTGGGCACGGCGATGGCGGAGTCGGAGTCGGAGTCGGAGTCGGACGGGACGGCTCCGGACTCCGCGGGCTCGGCGGTCACAGGCCCGCCGACCTTGCCTCGCCGAGCGCGGTGAGCCGGTCCCGCAGCCGCTCGGCCTCGGCCGGCAGCAGGCCCGGGATCTTCGCGTCGGTCGCCGCGGCCGCCGTGTGAAGCTGGACGGAGGCCAGCCCGAAGCGGCGTTCCAGCGGCCCCGAGGTGACCTCGACCAGCTGCATCCGCCCGTACGGGACCACGGTCTGCTCGTGCCAGAGCACGCCCCGGCTGATCAGCAGGTCGTCGGCGCGCTCGGCGTACCGCCAGGACCGCCAATTGCGTGCGAGCAGCCACCAGCCCCAGCCGAGGACCGCCAGCCAGAACGCCCCGGCCGCCGCCCAGACCGGGCCGGCCAGCAGCCACAGCGCCAGCGCCGTCACGCCCGCGAGGAGCAGCATCCACAGCACCAGCAGCAGCCTGCGCAGCGTGAGCAGCCCGCCCGGGAGGCCCACCCAGTCGGGCCCCGGCCCGGCCGTCGGCGCCCCGTCCGTCCCCGTCCCCGTTCCCGTCCCCGTGTCCATGCCACCACCCTAGGGCGCAGCGGGGTCCGTCCCGTGGGACCAGAGGACGAGATCACGCGCCGGGCTGCGAGAATGCCGGCATGACGGAGACCACGGTCGGCATCGGCGGCGCGGCGGAGAGCACCGACATGGTGCTCAACATCGGACCGCAGCACCCTTCCACGCACGGCGTGCTGCGCCTGCGCCTCGTCCTGGACGGCGAGCGCATCGTGAGCGCCGAACCGGTGGTCGGCTACATGCACCGCGGCGCCGAGAAGCTCTTCGAGGCCCGCGACTACCGGCAGATCGTCATGCTCGCCAACCGCCACGACTGGCTGTCGGCGTTCTCCAACGAGCTCGGCGTGGTCATGGCCGTCGAGCGGATGCTCGGCATGGAGGTCCCCGAGCGGGCCGTGTGGATGCGGACCCTGCTCGCCGAGCTGAACCGGGTGCTGAACCACCTGATGTTCCTGGGGTCCTACCCCCTCGAACTGGGTGGGATCACCCCGATCTTCCACGCTTTCCGCGAGCGCGAGGAACTCCAGGCCGTCATGGAGGAGATCTCCGGCGGCCGCATGCACTACATGTTCAACCGCGTCGGCGGCCTCAAGGAGGACCTGCCGGCGGGCTGGCTCGGCCGGGCCCGCGCCGCGATCGCCGACGTCCGCAGCCGGATGGACGTGTACGACAAGCTGGTCCACGGCAACGAGATCTTCCGGGGCCGCACCCGCGGCGTCGGCGTCCTGCCCGCCGAGGCGGTGCACGCGTACGGGGTCTCCGGCCCGATCGCCCGCGCCTCCGGCGTCGACTTCGACCTGCGCCGCGACGAGCCGTACCTCGCCTACGGCGAGCTCCAGGACGTCCTGAAGGTGGTCACCCGGTCCGAGGGCGACTGCCTGGCCCGCTTCGAGTGCCTGCTGGACCAGACCCACAACTCCCTCGACCTCGCCGACGCCTGCCTGGACCGGATGGACGGGCTGCCGCCCGGCCCGATCAACCAGCGCCTGCCGAAGGTCCTGAAGGCGCCCGAGGGGGCCACGTACGCCTGGACCGAGAACCCGCTCGGCATCAACGGCTACTACCTGGTCTCCAAGGGCGAGAAGACCCCGTACCGGCTGAAGCTGCGCTCGGCCTCCTACAACAACATCCAGGCGTTGTCGGTGCTGCTGCCGGGCACGCTCGTCGCGGACATGGTGGCGATCCTCGGCTCGCTGTTCTTCGTCGTCGGCGACATCGACAAGTAGTCGCGGACGGACAACTCACGGGAAAACAGCGGCCGTCAGCGCCTAGGGTGCGGGAATGACCACCCTTGGCATATGCGACGGTTACGACGGATACCTGCGGCGGCTCGGCTTCACGGAGCCGCCGCGGCCCACCGCCGATGCGCTCTTCGCGCTCCAACGCGCCCACCTGGAGCGCGTCCCGTACGAGAACGTCGACATCCAGCTGGGCCGGCCGCCGGGCATCGATCCCGCGCTGTCGGTGCGCCGCTTCGCCGACGGCCGCGGCGGGTACTGCTTCCACCTCAACGGCGCCTTCGGCCTGCTGCTGGAGTCCCTCGGGTACGACGTGACCCGGCACCGGGCGGGCGTTCTCGGTCCGGCGGACCGTGACCGGCACGACGTCAGCGGGGACCACCTGGCGCTGACCGTGCGGGTGGACGACGAGGAGTACTTCGTCGACGCCGGGCTGGGCGACGGGCCGTACGAGCCGCTGCCGCTGCGGGTCGGGACGTACCGGCAGGGGGCGTTCACGTACGGGCTGGCCCCGTTGGAGGGGGACGAGCCCGGCTGGCGGTACCTCAACGACGCGGGACCGTGCCCGGTGGTCAACTTCCTCGCGGCACCGGCCGCGACGGCCGACTTCGAGGCCGAGCACGCCCGGCTGTCGACCTCCGAGGACTCCGGCTTCGTCCGCACCTTCGCCATGCTGCGGCGCGACGCGCACGGCATCGACACGCTGCGGGGGCGGGTGCTCAGCCGGATCGACCCGGAGAAGGGGACCACCGAGCGGATCCTGGAGACGCCCGGGGAGTTCTGGTCGGTGGTGGGCGGGCTGTTCGAGCGGGCGCTCGACGACCTGACGCAGGAGGACCGGCAGGCCCTGTGGGACCGGGTGGGGCGGGCCCACGCGGCATGGCTCGCCGCGCGCGCGGACCGGTCCGGGACCGGGGCGGAGACCGGGGCCTAGGGGCCGTACCGGCCGGGGCGCGTCCCGGCGCGTCCCGGCGCGCCCCGGCGCGAACCGGCGCGAACCGGCGCGAACCGGCAGGGCCCGGCCGGGGCGTTGTCGGTGCCGGAGGGCACACTGGGGGGATGGCGCATTCCCCCCGACGAGCCTGTCCCGCATGCGGGCGCGACTGCGCCGTGACCGCCGGCCGGATCGCCCGGCACGATCCGCCCGCCGGGCGCGAGCGCAGCGGGCTGGTGTCCTGCCCCGGTTCCCGGGCCCGGGTGGTCCTCGGCGCGTCCGCGCCCACGCTGGACGGCTTCGTCCTGCCGGACGCACCGGGCCAACTCCCGCTGTTCTGAGGGCCCTGGCCTGAGTACGCCGGGCCGCGGACCTGGGTAGTCGTACGGATCCCCGGTCCGGCCGGGCCGGACAGGATGGTGCCATGACCTGGTACCAGCAGCCGGCCGTCCCGGCCTCCCCGCAGGACACCGCCTCGAAGCGGATCCGGCGGGGCTCCGGCATCGCCCTCGTCCTGTTCCTGCCCGTGCTGTTCCTGGCGAAGGTGGCACTGCTGGCCACGCCGCGGGGCGGCGAGTGCCTGATGTACGGCGGCTGCGCGCCCTTCCCCTTCGCCCCGTTCCTGGCGTCGGCCTGCGCCGCGCTGGTCGCGTTCGTGGTGGTGGCGGCGGCCCGGCCGGCGGTCGGGCGGGCCGCACTGGGTGTGCAGCTACTGCTGGAGGCCGCCGCCGTGTGCATGGTGCTCGCCTACCCCTGAGCGGGGGCGCGGCGGCCGTTTCAGACCGAGGTCAGGCGGAGCAGCAGGGCGCCGCCGATGACCGAGGCGAAGGAGAGCAGGCGGGCGGGGATGATCCTCTCCTTGAAGGGCACCGCGCCGAACACGGCGGTGCCGACGCCGCCGAGACCGGTCCAGAGGGTGTAGCCGGCGCTGACGTCCAGCTCCCGCAGGGCCAGCGAGAGGGTGAAGATCCCGCCGGCGGCGGCGCCCAGGGTGAGCACGGACGGCCAGAAGCGGGTGAAGCCCTCGGTGGCGTTGGTGCCGAGGGCGAAGGCGTCTGGTCCGCCACCCGCCGAAGGTGGCCCTGTCCTCCCCGGGCGTGAACGCCCGGGGTTCCTCGCTAGACCACGCTGAACACGGCCGGTGCGGAGCCGGAACCGGCGCGCACGGTCCAGTCCCTGCGCAACTCCGCCTGACGGCCGCAGCGCTAGGAGATCGCGCTGCGCAGCCGGACCACGTCGATCGGCTCGGTCTCGTCGTGCTCGGTCAGGTCGATGACCTGGCCCTCCTCGCCCGGCCGGGCGACGGCCGGAACGGACTCCGACGCGGCCTGCGGCTCCGGCGCGGCGGTCCGGTCCGCCTCCGCCTCCGCCTCCGCCTTGTGGACGGCCAGGGCCTCCTCGCCGACCACGTCGGCCAGGTCCTCGTGCTGGACCGACTCGATCACCTCGCGCGCCCGCTCGGCGCCAGGACCCTTCGTACCGAAGAAGTCGAAGCCGCCGACCGTGCGGGAGGCCGGGCGGCGCGCGGCCTGGTACGGGGCCACCGGACCCGCGGCGCGGCGCGCCGGAAGGGCGGAGCCGGGGTCGGCCGCCTGCGCGGGGGTGTCGGTGGACTGCGTGCCGGTGTCGGACCGGGTTCCGGCGGCGGGCGCGGCCTGCGCCTGCCCGGACGGGAGCTCTGCGGGCCGCGGCTCGGGGCCCCGCGGGGCGCCGGCGCCCGGTCCGCCGGGGCCCTGCGGGCCGGCCGGGTCGGCCTCGGCCCTGCGGACCAGGGCGCTCAGGGCCGCGTGGGCCCGGGCGTAGCCGAGCGTGGTGGGCGCTCCGCTCGACGTGCGCTCCTCGCTGACCGGCGGGAGCTCCTTCGCAGGGCCGGCCGCCGCCGGGGCCGTCGACGCCTCGATGGCCAGCAGCCGGCGGCCCTCCAGGGCGCTCGCGCGCTCGGTCTCGGCGGTGGCGTACCGGCGCAGCAGCGCCGCGTGCTCGCCCCGCAGCCCGGCGAGTTCGACCCGCTTGGCCCGCAGCTTGGCGTCGAGCTTGGACCGCAGGACCCGGGCCTCTTCGAGGTCGGACTCCAGCTCGGCTATGCGCTCGTCGGTCTTCCACTCGTCCTTGACGCGTTCGCGCGCCAGCTCCGCGACCCGCCGTCCGGCAGCGCGGTCCCAGGTGCGCATGAACGCGGCGCTCGCGACACCCGCGGCCGCGGCGAGCGCCACGAGGAGCCTCAGCGCCACGGGATCCGCGAGCAGCCAGGCCACGGTCGCGCTGGTGAGGGAAACGCCGGCCACGGCCGTGGGGGTGAGCAGCCGGTGCAGGGGTTCGGGATTGCGGTGGCGTCCTCGGGGCATGGCCAGAAATTTACAGGGCGTGGGGGCCGGTTGGGATGGCTGCCCGGCAATCTGTTCCCGGGCAGTTACCCGCTCGTTCCCCCCGCCCCGGCGGCCGCTCACCCGCCGATCAGGCCCTTGGCCTTCAGATAGGCCTTCGCGGCGTCCGCCGGCTTCTCGCGCCGGGCGTCGATCCGGCCGTTCAGCTCGACCAGGTCAGCGGTGGTGAGGACCTTGGTCAGCTTGTCCAGCGCGGCCGCGACCTCCGGGGCCCCCGCGTCCTTGGCGTTGACCACCGGCAGGACGTTGTCGGCGTTCTGGAGCTTCTTGTCGTCCTCCAACAGGACCAGGCCGAAGCTGTCCAGCGTGGCGTCCGTGGTCGTGGTGAGGACCAGCTGGTCGACGCCGTCCTTGACGGCCTGCTTGGCCTGCGGGGTGCCGACGCCCTTCGGGTCGATCCCGGAGACGTCGATGCCGTACGTGGCCTTCAGGCCCGGCGCGCAGAAGGGCCGCACGGCGCACTCGTCGCCGGCCGCGATCTTCACCTTCAGTCCCGACCGGCCGAGGTCGGACAGCGTGCGGAGGTTGTTCTTCGCGGCGAAGTCCTTGGTCACCGCGAACGCGTTCTGGTCGACCGCGGCGCCCGGCGGCAGGACCTTCAGACCGAGCGGCCCCGCCAGCTTCTCCAGCCCGGCCACGGTGGCCGCCGCGTCGCTGGACGCGACGGGCTTCTCCTGGGGCGCCTTCGGACCGTTGACCTTGGCGTTGAGGAACTCGGCGAGCGTGGCCGCGTACTCCGGGACGACGTCGATCTCGCCCTTCTCCAGGGAGGGCTCGTACAGCTCGCGGTTGTTGACGGTGGTGATCGAGGTGCTGTAGCCGGCGTCCCGGAGCACCTGCGCGTACAGCTCGGCCAGCACGTTGGACTCGGTGAACCCGGCCGCGCCGATCACCAGCTTCCCCTTGCCCGAGCCGCCGTCCCCGGACGCCGACGCGGACCCGCCGGCCTCCTTGCTCTGCTCCAGGCTCTCGCCGCCGCACGCCGTGAGGGAGGCGGCGAGGGCCGCCGCCGCGAGGGCCGCGGCCAGGGCCCGCGTGGACTTGCTCATGTCGTGCTCCTCCAACTGGATGGATGTGAACGGGAACGGGAACGGGCGGTCCGGTACCCGGCCGTGGTCAGCGCGCCGCCGGCCGGGCCAGCAGCCGCTGCGCCGCCACGAGGACCCCCTCGACGAGCAGCGCCAGCGCCGCCACGAGCAGGGCGCCCGCGACGACCTGAGGCGTGTTGTACGTGTTGAAGCCGGCGGTGATGATCCGGCCGAGGCCGCCCTGGCCGACCATGGCCGCGATCGTGGCCGTGGCGACGACCTGGACCGCGGACGAGCGCAACCCCGTCATCAGCAGCGGCTGGGCGAGCGGCAGTTCGACCCGCAGGAACAGCTGGCCGCCGGACATGCCCATGCCCCGGGCGGCCTCCACCACGGACCGGTCGACCTCGCGCATGCCGACGTACGCGTTGGTCAGCAGCGGCGGCACGGCGAACAGCACCAGCGCGGCGACCGTGGGCAGGTAGCCGGCGCTGCGCAGCGGCGAGACCATGAAGAGGGCGAGCACCGCGAAGACCGGCACGGCCCGCCCCGCGTTGGAGACGTTGACCGCGAGGGCCCCGCCCCGGCCGACGTGGCCCAGCCACAACCCGACCGGCAGGGCCACCGCACAGGCGACGGCGAGCGCGATGGCACTGACGCAGACGTGCTCGGCGAGCCGGTGCCACACCCCGTTCTCGCCCGCCCAGTTGGCACCGTCGGCCAGCCAGTCCCAGGCCGCTCCCATGACGCCCACGCCTACGCCCCCCGGTCCGTCGCCGTGCGCGTCCACGGCGTGAGCAGCCGCTGCAGTCCGAGCAGCAGCAGGTCCGCCACCAGCGCGAGCAGCACGCACAGCACGGAGGCCGTGAGCACCTGCGCCTTGAAGGAGCTGCTCACGGCCGGCGCGATGAGGTTGCCGAGGCCTCCCTTGCCGACGATCGAGCCGACGGTGGTCAGGGCCACGGTCGAGACGGTGGCGATCCGCACCCCGGCGAGCAGCGCCGGCAGCGCCAGCGGCAGTTCGACCTGCCACAGCAGCCGCCCGGGCCCGTACCCCATGCCCCGCGCGGCCTCCCGCACCTCCTGCGGTACGGCTTCCAGCCCGGCCAGCGTGTTGCGGACGAGGATGGTCAGCGAGTACAGCACCAGTCCGGTCACCACCAGCGAGGCGGACAGCCCGAACAGCGGCAGCAGCAGGGAGAACAGGGCGAGGGAGGGGATCGTGTAGAGCAGGGTCGTCAGGCCCAGCACGGGCGCCGCCCAACGCCGGCCGCGGCGGGCCAGCAGGGCCAGCGGGACGGCCACCACCAGGCCGATGAGGACCGAGGCGGCGGTGATCCAGACGTGTTCGAGGGTGGCGGCGGTCAGCTCCGGGGAGCGGGAGGTGACGTACTCCCAGCAGATCCAGTCGTTCGCCACCAGGCAGTCCTGCCCGGCCATCCCGTCACCCCCTTCCACCGTCGTACGCACATCCGTCCGAAACTCGAAGCCAGGAGCGACCATAACCCCCCGCGGGCCCGACGGCCGGAATCATTCGCACCGGGGTAATACTCCTGTCACACATCCGGGGCCGCGGGTAGGGAAGGATGGCGGTGTGATCCGATTCGAGCACGTGACCAAGCGCTACCCCGACGGAACCACGGCCGTCGAGGACCTGTCCTTCGAGGTGGCGGAGGGCGAACTGGTCACCCTGGTGGGCCCGTCCGGCTGCGGCAAGACCACCACGATGAAGATGGTCAACCGGCTCATCGAGCCGACCTCCGGCCGGATCCTGCTCGGCGGCGAGGACATCGCGCAGGCCGATCCGGTCGAGCTGCGCCGCCGCATCGGCTACGTCATCCAGCAGGTCGGGCTGTTCCCGCACAAGACGGTGCTGGAGAACACCGCGACCGTGCCGCAGCTCGTCGGCACCCCCAAGGCCGCGGCCCGCGCCCGGGCGGCCGAGCTCCTCGAACTCGTCGGCCTGGACCCGGCCGTGTACGGCGGCCGCTACCCGCACCAGCTGTCCGGCGGGCAGCGCCAGCGCGTCGGCGTGGCCCGTGCGCTCGCCGCCGATCCGCCGGTGCTGCTGATGGACGAGCCGTTCGGCGCGGTGGACCCGGTGGTGCGCGAGCGCCTGCAGAACGAGTTCCTGACGCTGCAGAAGACCGTCCGCAAGACGATCCTCCTGGTCACGCACGACCTGGACGAGGCCGTCCGGCTCGGCGACCGCATCGCCGTCTACGGGAGCGGCACCATCGAGCAGTTCGACCGCCCCGCCGCCGTGCTGGGCGCCCCCGCCACCCCGTACGTCGCCTCCTTCGTCGGCGCGGACCGCGGGCTCAAGCGGCTGGCGGTCACCCCCGTCGGGGCCGCCGACCTCGCGCCGGCCGACGGCACGGAACCGGCCGTCTCGGTGGCACTGGGCGCCAGCCTGCGCGAGGCGCTGGCCGCGCTGCTCCAGGAGGACTCGGGCCGCATCGGGGTCACCGACCCGGGATCGGGGGCGCTGGTCGGCGTCCTGACCCCGCAGGCGGGAGGCGGGGCGCGGGGGGGGGCGGGGGAGGAGAACCCCAACGCGCCCCACCCCCCCCGCCTTCCCCGCCTTTTTCCCTGTCTGTTGGAAGGCCAGAAAACCGTTTTCCCCCCCCCCCCCCCCCCCCCCCCCACGGTCGTCGCAGGTCGTTCGGCGCAGGGCCGTCAGGCCTGGATGCGGTTGCTCATCCACGCCAGCATCGGCGGGATCTCGCGGCGCCAGGTGTTGAAGTTGTGGCCACCGCTGTCGAGGATGATCGAGGAGACCCGGTCCGGCCCCTTGACCAGCTTGATGAACTTGCGGGTGTCCGTGATGTTCGGCTCGCCCTTCTCGCTGCTGGTGACCAGGAACGACGTACCGGCCGGCTTCTTGTGCTCCATGCTGTACAGGACGTCGGCGCGCTTCTTCAGGACGTCGTCGCCCTGGAACAGGTTGCCGGTCGTGGCGTCGTTCGCGGCGTCGAAGTACGCGGACAGGCCCGCGGCGGCACCGAAGGTCTGCGGGTGGTGAGCGGCGATCTTCAGGGCGCAGTAGCCGCCGGTGGAGTTGCCGATGAAGCCCATGTTCTCGGCCTTCTTGCCCACCCGGAAGGTGCTCTGGATGGCCTGCGGCAGGTCCTTCGCGAAGAAGGTCTCGGTCTGCGGACCGCCGGGGATGTCCACGCACTCGGTGTCGCGCGGCGGCGCGATGGTCGGGCGCAGCATGACCAGGATCATCGGCTTCATCTTGCCGGCCTTCACCTGCTTGAAGGCCGTCATCGGGTAGTTCAGCCCTTTGATCAGGTTCTCCGCGGTGCCCGGGTAGCCGGTCAGCACGATCGAGGCCGGGAAGTTCTTGTCCTTGTGCTGCGGCTGGAAGTACTCCGGCGGCAGCCACACGTACCCCGGGCTCGTTATCTTCGACTTCTCGCCGGTTATGGACACCTTCAGGATCTGGCCGCCGACCTGGGGCTGGGCCCCGCCGGGGACCTCCAGCTTCTGCTTGTCGACGACCTTGATGTCCTTGCTGCTCATCGAGTGGTCGACCACCTTGCCGACCGAGGTCTCCTGGCCGAACAGGTCCGCCCACGAACCGTAGAAGGAGAAGGACTGGTTGGCCGCCAGGCCCACCGCCGAGAACACCGCCAGCTGCGTCGCGAACAGGAGGCCGATCCGGCCCAGCACCGCACGCCAGGTGCGGCCCGAGAGCCGCGGCCAGAACCACACCGTGGCTGCAAAGAGCAGCACACCGGCAGCGACGGCGATCGCCAGAACCGTATTACTGGTGAGACCCATGAGCTGTCAGTCGACTTTCTGGTGGCAGGACTAGTTTTTCTCGACGGAAGAGTGAACCCGCTCGCGCTCGATGTCGTCCTAGTGGACGCACCACACTCCGGAGGCTGTCGCGGCCTTCGGCCACTTGATCTCTCGCGGAGCAACGGGAAGCGATGTCTAGCAGGATAGATGGCGATAAGTCGGGACAGGTTCCGAGCGGGGTACGCCGAATCTTCCGCGGACCACGACCGGAGTCCGTGCCCGGCCTGGTGGGAACGGCCGTCACGATCGTCGGCCTCCTCGACGTTGCGGCGGGTGTCTTCCCGCGCTTCCAGCACAGCAGGCTCCGCGCCGTCGCGGAGGTGATCCCCGGCTCGACCCGGCCCATGGCGGCAGCGGTCACCATCTGCGCCGGCGTCCTGCTGTTCCTGCTCGCCCACGGCCTCAAGCGCCGCAAGCGGCGCGCCTGGCGGGCGGCGGTCTTCCTGCTGCCGGTCGGCGCCGCCGCACAGTTCGTGTACCGCCACTCCTACATCGGCGTGGTGATCGCTGTCGCCCTGCTCGCCCTGCTGCTGCGCCATCAGGGTGAATTCAAGGCCCTGCCCGACCCGCGCAGCCGTTGGAAGGCGCTGGCCAACTTCGTGCTGATGAGCGCCGGCTCGATCGGCCTCGGCCTGGTCATCGTCAACGCGCACCCGAACAAGGTGGTGGGACGCCCCGGCCTGTACGAGCAGATCGCGCACGTCCTGTACGGGCTCGTCGGCATCGAGGGCCCGATCGCCTACTCCGGCGGCCGCGCGGACTGGATCGTCGGCTACTCCCTCGGCGCGCTGGGCATGCTGACCGCGCTCACCACCATCTACCTCGCCTTCCGCCCCGAGCACCCGGCCGCCCGGCTCACCACCGACGACGAGGCCAAGCTGCGCGAGCTGCTCGCCAAGCACGGCGCCCGCGACTCCCTCGGCCACTTCGCGCTGCGCCGCGACAAGGCCGTCGTCTTCTCCCCCAGCGGCAAGGCCGCCGTCACCTACCGCGTCATCTCCGGCGTGATGCTCGCCTCCGGCGACCCCATCGGCGACGTCGAGGCCTGGCCCGGCGCCATCGAGCGGTTCATGGAAGAGGCCAAGGCCCACTCCTGGACCCCGGCCGTCGTGGGCTGCAGCGAGACCGGCGGCGAGGTCTGGACCCGCGAGACCGGCCTGGACGCCCTGGAGCTCGGCGACGAGGCGATCGTCGACGTCAAAGACTTCTCCCTGACGGGCCGTGCGATGCGCAACGTCCGCCAGATGGTCAAGCGCATCGAGCGCAACGGCTACACCACCAAGGTCCGCCGGGTCAGCGAGCTGACCGAGGAGGAGCTGGAGCAGGTCCGCGGCGCCGCCGAGGCCTGGCGCGGCACCGACACCGAGCGCGGCTTCTCCATGGCCCTGGGCCGCGTCGGCGACCCGGGCGACGGCGACTGCATCATCGCCACCGCCCACCGCGTGGAGGAGGGCGACACCAGTCCGTTCGGCGACCTGAAGGCCATCCAGCACTTCGTGCCCTGGGGCAAGGACGGCATGTCGCTGGAGCTGATGCGCCGCGACCGCGGCGCCGACCCCGGCATGAACGAGCTGCTGATCGTCGCCTCCCTGGAGGCCGCCCCGGCCCTCGGCATCGAGAAGGCCTCGCTGAACTTCGCGATGTTCCGCTCGGCCCTCGCCCGCGGCGAGAGGATCGGCGCCGGCCCGGTCCTGCGCATGTGGCGCAGCCTGCTGGTCTTCCTGTCCCGCTGGTTCCAGATCGAGTCGCTGTACAAGTTCAACGCGAAGTTCCGCCCCCGCTGGGAGCCCCGCTTCATGGTCTACCGCACCACCCGCGACCTGCCCCGCATCGGCTTCGCCGTCATGCAGGCCGAGGGCTTCGTCACCCTGGCCCTGCCCCGGCTGTTCGCCTCCCGCCGCCGGCCCAAGCCGGTCCGCACCTGCGCCCACACCCCGCTGAGCGCCGTGCCCGCCCAGGCGGAGCGCGAGGTCCAGGCGGCCTGAGGCCCGGCGGCCGCGCCGCCGACCCGCACGTGGAGCCCGGCCCCCGGTCGACCCGGGGCGCCGGGCTCCGTGCTGCCCGGCGGCCGGGGCCCGCGGGCGGCGGCCCGCCGCCCGGGCCGTGCCCGATCCGGGGGCAGCCCTACCCTGGGACCATGAACAACACGCACGGGGCCGCCGGCAGGGGCCGGGTCACAGGCCTGCCGGACTGGGACCGCTGCGCGGTCATGGGCGTCGTGAACGTCACCCCCGACTCCTTCTCGGACGGCGGCCGCTGGTTCGACACCACCGCGGCCGTCAAGCGGGGCCTCGACCTCATAGCGCAGGGCGCCGACCTCGTCGACGTCGGCGGGGAGTCCACCCGGCCCGGCGCCACCCGGGTCGACGAGGAGGAGGAGCTGCGCCGCGTCGTCCCCGTGGTCCGCGGGCTGGCCTCCGAAGGGGTCACCGTCTCCGTCGACACCATGCGCGCCTCGGTCGCCGCCCGGGCCGTCGAGGCCGGCGCGACGCTGGTCAACGACGTCAGCGGCGGGCTCGCCGACCCCGGCATGATCCCCGCCGTCGCCGCCGCCGAAGTGCCCTTCGTCGTGATGCACTGGCGCGGCTTCAGCGCCGACATGAACCGCCTCGCCGTCTACGACGACGTCCTCGCCGAGGTCACCGCCGAGCTGCGGACCCGCATCGACGCCGTCGTCGCCGGCGGCATCGCCCCCGAGCGGATCGTCGTCGACCCCGGCCTCGGCTTCGCGAAGATGGCCGACCACGACCTGGCCCTCGTCGCCCACCTCCCCGAGCTGCGGGCCCTCGGCTTCCCGCTGCTGGTCGCCGCGTCGCGCAAGCGCTTCCTCGGCCGGGTCCTGGCCGGCGCCGACGCCACCCCGCCGCCGGCCCGCGAGCGCGACGCCGCCACCGCCGCCGTCTCGGCCATCGCCGCCCACCAGGGCGCCTGGGCCGTCCGGGTCCACGAGGTGCGCGCCACGGCCGACGCGGTTCGGGTGGCCCGCGCGGTGGAAGGGGCTTGGTGACCCGGCCCGCACCTGGGGCCCGTACTGCCAGGAGAGGGGCACGGTGAGCCGTACCGACATCGAAGCCGTCGAACAGGTCAACACGGCCTTCTACGAGGCCATGGAGCGCGGCGACTTCGACGCCATGTCGGCGCTCTGGCTGGAGGACGAGGTGTCCTGCGTCCACCCGGGCTGGCCGGTGCTCAGCGGCCGCGGCGAGGTGCTCCGCTCGTACGCGCTGATCATGTCCCACACCGAGTACATCCAGTTCTTCCTGACCGACACCAAGGTCGCCGTCATCGGCGACACGGCCCTGGTCACCTGCACCGAGAACATCCTCAGCGGAGGGCCCGCCGAGGACGGCGGAGAGCTCGGCCCGCTCGTCGGCCAGCTGGTCGTCGCCACAAATGTGTTCCGACGCACATCGGGGGGCTGGCGCCTGTGGTCCCACCACGGTTCTCCGGTCCTGACCGACTCCGAAGAGGACGAGGAGGAGGCCTCCGGCTGACCCCTACGGCGGGTCCCGGCCCCTTTCGCAGGTAGATTCGAAGACGGACGACGCCGACCGCACTCGGCGCAGGCCCATGGATCCGGGGAGCCCCGGACCGCATGCACCTACGAAAGCAGGAGTGATTCGCGTGGATCGTGTCGCGCTGCGCGGCCTCAAGGCTCGCGGGCACCACGGCGTCTTCCCCCGGGAACGCGAGGAAGGCCAGACCTTCATCGTCGACCTGGTTCTGCACATCGACACGCGTCCGGCGGCGGCGGACGACGACCTGGCGAAGACCGTCCACTACGGGGTCGTCGCCGAGGAGGTCGTCGACGTGGTCCAGGGCGAGCCCGTCGACCTGATCGAGACCCTGGCGGAGCGGATCGCCCAGCAGTGCCTCAAGCACGCAGCGGTGGCCCAGGTGGAGGTCGTCGTCCACAAGCCGGATGCACCCATCACCGTCCCCTTCGACGACGTGACCATCACGATCACCCGGAGCCGCGCGTGAACAACGGACTGAACGCCCCCAGCGACCCCACCGTCCAGCCGGTGCCCGCGTCCGTCGTCCAGGCGGTCGACGCGGCCGACGTCACCCTGTCCAACCCCAAATGGGCCGTGATCGCCCTCGGCGGGAACCTCGGCAACCGGATGGAGACCCTCCAGGGCGCGATCGACGCCCTCGGCGACACCCCGGGCGTCCGGGTCAAGGCCGTCTCCCCCGTCTACGAGACCGAGCCGTGGGGCGTCGAGCCCGGCTCCCAGCCCTCGTACCTGAACGCGGTGGCCCTCGTACGGACCACCCTGCCCCCGTCCAGCCTGCTGGAGCGCGGCCAGGCCATCGAGGAGGCCTTCGACCGCGTCCGCGAGGAACGCTGGGGCCCCCGCACCATCGACGTGGACATCATCGCGTACGCCGACGTGGTCTCCGACGACCCCGTCCTCACCCTCCCGCACCCCCGGGCCCACGAGCGCGCCTTCGTGCTCGCCCCCTGGCACGACGTCGACCCCGAGGCCCGGATCCCCGGCCACGGCCCCGTCGCCGAACTGCTCGCCGGGGTCGGTCTGGCCGGTGTCACGCGCCGCCCCGACCTGGAACTGCGCCTGCCCGAGTAGTCGTGTCGTGAGTAGCCTGTGGTCTGCCGGGCCTGCCGACGGACGGCTGGGGCAGAGGCGCAGAGAGCGGGGAACGGGCACGTGAAGCAACTGAGGCCGGCGGTCCTGGCGGGCATCTTCGTGGTGGCCGGGGTGCTGTCCTGGGCGGGGGCCCGGCTGTGGAACGCGTACGGGACGCTGCCCGGCGTCCCGCTGGCCGCCCCGATCGTGCTCGGGGCCATCGCGGTCGTCCTGCTGGCGACGGCCCTGTCGATGCGCGCCCGCCTGAAGGCCCAGCGCGAGCGGCAGCCCGACGCGAAGGGCGTGGAGCCGCTGATGGCGGCCCGCGCGCTCGTGTTCGCACAGGCCAGCGCCCTCGTCGCGGCGCTCGTGGCGGGCATGTACGGCGGCGTGGGCATCTTCCTGTGGGCCGACGGGCTGGAGGTGCCCGCCCGCCGCGATCAAGCCTGGTACGCGGCCTTCTCGGTGCTGGCGGGTGCGGCGGTCATCGCCGCGGCCCTCTTCCTGGAGCACGTCCTGAAGCTCCCCGAGGACGACGACACCACCCCCCAGGCCCCCTCCCGCGCCTGAGCCCGGGTCGGACGGCCGGGGCGGCCCGTCTCAGGGGTGGCGGGGCCCCAGCCACTCCCAGAGCCGGCGGGCTCCGGGCCCCCGGTCCTCCCAGTCGCAGAACTGCAGGTCCACGAGGAACCCGTCGAAGGCGAAGAGGGTCGCCTCGCCGTCGTAGCCGCCCCCGGCGTCGAGCAGGGGCGCGCCCGCCACCGCGTCCATGGTGTTCTCCACGGGCGCGGCGGCCACGGCCTCCCCGTCCACCCGCAGGTACACGCACGGGCACGAGCACTCCCCCGCGTGCATCCGCGCGTACGGGATCTGTGCCCGCAGACCGCGCTGGACGTCCGAGTCACCGTCGAGCAGCAGCTCCAGGGTGCGCCGGACGTCCTCGCTCAGCGGCTCCCAGCCGTCGGCCTGGGGCTCCCGGCCGTCGCCGTCGGACGGGGGCCCGCCGTCGGGCACGTCAGCGGGCCATTATCAGGCTCATCGCCTCGTTGCGCGTGGCGGAGTCGCGGAGCTGGCCGCGGACCGCCGAGGTGGTGGTCTTCGCGCCCGGCTTGCGGATGCCGCGGACCGACATGCACATGTGCTCGGCCTCGATGACGACGATCGCGCCGCGCGCCTCCAGGATCTCCATCAGCGAGTCGGCGATCTGCGTGGTCAGCCGCTCCTGGACCTGCGGGCGGCGGGCGTAGACCTCGACGAGGCGCGCCAGCTTGGACAGTCCGGTGATCTTCCCGGTCTCGGCGGGGATGTACCCGACGTGGGCGACGCCGTGGAAGGGCAGCAGATGATGTTCGCACAGGGATACGATTTCGATGTCCTTGACGAGCACCATCTCGTCGTGCCCGAGGTCGAACGTCGTCGTCAGGACGTCCTCGGGCTTCTGCCACAGGCCCGCCAGGATCTCCCTGTACGCCCGGGCGACGCGCGCCGGCGTCTCCAGGAGCCCCTCGCGGTCCGGGTCCTCGCCGACCGCGATGAGCAGCTCTCGCACGGCGGCCTCGGCCCGCTTCTCGTCGAACACGCCGATCGTGCCCTCGCCGTCCAGGCTCACTCGGTCGGTCATCTGTGCCTCGTTCCTGTCTTCGCTCACACGGGCATACGAAAATGCCGCGCCCCCAGGCTAGAACCTGGGGGACGCGGCATCCATTCCGGGCCGGGGCTGCTCCGGCCGCCGGCTACTCGGTGCGGTCCTCCGAGACCGGGTCCTTCTCCACCGACACGGCCGGGGTGGCGGCCGCGGCGCCGTTCGCCGCGTTCGTCAGCTGGAGCTCCTTGGGCGAGAGCACCGGCGGGCGGGTCGACGGGGTGCGGTGCGCGGAGCCGGTCCACGCCGGACGGTTCGGGCGCTTGACGATCGTCGAGAAGATCTCGGCGATCTCCTCCTTGCCCAGGGTCTCCTTCTCCAGGAGGGCCAGGACCAGGTTGTCGAGCACGTCGCGGTTCTCGACCAGGATCTCCCAGGCCTCGTTGTGCGCGGTCTCGATGAGCTTCTTGACCTCTTCGTCGACCAGCGCCGCGACCTCTTCCGAGTAGTCGCGCTGGTGCGCCATCTCACGGCCCAGGAACGGCTCGGTGTTGTCGCCACCGAACTTGATCGCGCCGAGGCGCTCGGTCATGCCGTACTGGGTGACCATCGCGCGGGCCGTGGCCGTGGCCTTCTCGATGTCGTTCGCCGCGCCGGTGGTCGGGTCGTGGAAGACCAGCTCCTCGGCCGCGCGGCCGCCCAGCATGTACGCCAGCTGGTCGAGCATCTCGTTGCGCGTGGTCGAGTACTTGTCCTCGTCGGGCAGGACCATCGTGTAGCCCAGGGCCCGGCCGCGGGACAGGATCGTGATCTTGTGGACCGGGTCGGAGTTCGGGGAAGCCGCCGCGACCAGGGCGTGGCCGCCCTCGTGGTACGCGGTGATCTTCTTCTCCTTGTCCGACATGATCCGGGTCCGCTTCTGCGGGCCCGCCACGACGCGGTCGATCGCCTCGTCCAGCATCTGGTTGTCGATCAGCTTCCGGTCCGAGCGGGCCGTGAGCAGCGCGGCCTCGTTCAGCACGTTGGACAGATCGGCACCGGTGAAGCCGGGGGTGCGGCGGGCGACGGCGGCCAGGTCGACGTCGGGGGCGACCGGCTTGCCCTTCTGGTGGACCTTGAGGATCTCCAGACGGCCCTGCATGTCCGGGCGGTCGACGGCGATCTGCCGGTCGAAGCGGCCCGGGCGCAGCAGCGCCGGGTCGAGGATGTCGGGCCGGTTGGTGGCGGCGATCAGGATGACGCCGCCCTTCACGTCGAAGCCGTCCATCTCGACGAGCAGCTGGTTGAGGGTCTGCTCGCGCTCGTCGTGGCCGCCGCCGAGGCCGGCGCCGCGGTGCCGACCGACGGCGTCGATCTCGTCGACGAAGACGATGGCCGGGGCGTTGGCCTTGGCCTGCTCGAACAGGTCACGGACGCGGGATGCGCCGACACCGACGAACATCTCGACGAAGTCCGAGCCGGAGATCGAGTAGAACGGCACGCCGGCCTCGCCGGCGACGGCGCGGGCCAGCAGGGTCTTGCCGGTGCCGGGCGGGCCGTAGAGCAGGACACCCTTGGGGATCTTGGCTCCGACCGCCTGGAACTTCGCCGGCTCCTGGAGGAACTCCTTGATCTCGTGGAGTTCCTCGACGGCCTCGTCCGAGCCCGCGACGTCGGCGAACGTCGTCTTCGGGGTGTCCTTGGTGATGAGCTTGGCCTTGGACTTGCCGAAGTTCATGACCCGGGAGCCGCCGCCCTGCATCTGGTTCATCAGGAACAGGAAGACGACGACGATCAGGACGAACGGCAGCAGGGACAGCAGCACGCTGAGGAACGGGCTGGTCTTGTCCGGGGTGACGGAGTAGCCGTCGGGGATCTGGCCGGCCTCGTACTTGGTCTGGAGGCTCTGGGCGAGCTGCACGCCCTGGTCGCCGATGTAGTTGGCCTGGAACTTGGAGCCGGAGCTGCTCCCGAGCTTCTCGCCCTTCTTCAGGTCGATTTTGATCATCTGGCTGTCGCCGGTGGTCAGGCGCGCCTGCTCCACCTGGCCACTGTTGATCGCCTTGATGACCTCGCTGGTGTCCACCGACTTGTAGCCGCCGCCGGAGCTGACGACGTTCATCAACACGACCACGGCGAGGACGGCCAGCACGATCCACATGACTGGCCCACGGAAGTATCGCTTCACGTCCATCCATACGGGGCGCCAGGCGCCCCGTCCCTCCTGCCCGTAGGTAAATGCTGCTGTGAATAAAGACTGTTCTTCGGAATGTACCCCTGAATTGTCACCCGCGGTCCCGTAGGACGGCTGACAGTCCTGCCTTCCCCTGCTCCAACGCGGGGGATCGTGGCGGGGTTCCCGTGCGGGGACCCCGGTCGGGGCCCCCGCGGGACGGGGTGTGCGTCAGCCGCCGTAGACGTGCGGGGCGAGGGTGCCGACGAACGGGAGGTTGCGGTACTTCTCCGCGTAGTCGAGGCCGTAGCCCACCACGAACTCGTTCGGGATGTCGAAGCCGACCCACTTCACGTCGATGGCGACCTTCGCCGCGTCGGGCTTGCGCAGCAGGGTGACGACCTCCAGGGAGGCCGGCTGGCGGGAGCCCAGGTTCGACAGCAGCCAGGACAGCGTCAGGCCCGAGTCGATGATGTCCTCGACGATCAGGACGTGCCTGTCCTTGATGTCGGTGTCCAGGTCCTTCAGGATGCGCACCACGCCCGAGGACTGGGTCCCGGCTCCGTAGGAGGACACCGCCATCCAGTCCATGGTGAGCGGGGTGGACAAGGCGCGCGCCAGGTCCGCCATCACCATCACCGCGCCCTTGAGGACGCCGACGATGAGCAGGTCCTTGCCCGCGTACTCCGCGTCGATCTTCGCGGCCAGCTCGGCCAGCTTCGCGTCGATCTCTTCCTTGGTGATGAGCACCGACGCCAGGTCGCTGCCCATGTCCTTCTCGTCCACCCGCATCACTTTCGTTGTCGGCCGGGACTCCGGGGTGCCCCGGAGGACTCAGCCGTGTTTCGGCACCAATCAGCCCTGCCGGATGACAAGTCTGCCACCCTGCCGCTGGGCCTCCACCCGACCGGGCAGGTTGATGGCGCCCTGACCCCGCCATCCGGTGATGAGCCGGTCGACTTCCTCGATGTGGCGGGCGAAGAGAGAACCGGCGGGCGATCCGGCGGCGACCACGGCCCTGCGCAGCACGCGGCGGCGGACGGCCGCGGGCAGGGCGTACAGCTTGGCGCACTCCAGGCGGCCGTCCGCGTCGCGCACGCCGGCCTCGGCCTCGGCGGCCCAGGCGTCCAGGGCGTCCGCGTCGTCGCGGGACAGCTGGGCGGTCCGGGCCAGGGCCTCGACGACGCCCTTGCCCAGGGCCTTCTCGAGGGCGGGCAGTCCCTCGTGGCGGAGCCGGGAGCGGGTGTAGGCGGGGTCGATGTTGTGCGGGTCGTCCCAGACGGCGAGCGACTGGACCATGCAGGCCTTGCGGGCGGTCTGCCGGTCCACCTGGAGGAAGGGGCGGCGGTAGCGGTGGGTGCGTCCGGAGCCGCCGGGGCCTCCCGAGACCTCGGGCATCCCGGACAGGGAACGGATGCCGGAGCCGCGGGCGAGGCCGAGCAGGACGGTTTCGGCTTGATCGTCCCGGGTGTGGCCGAGCAGCACGGCCGCGGCGCCGAGCCGGTCGGCGGCCTCGTCCAGGGCGGCGTAGCGGGCGTCGCGGGCGGCGGCCTCGGGGCCCCCGTCGCGGCCGACGCGCACGGCGACGGACTCGACCGGGTCGAGGCGCAGCGCGGTCATGCGGGCGACGACCTCGGCGGCGCGCAGCGCGGAGCCCGCCTGGAGGCCGTGGTCGACGGTGATGCCGCCGGCCCGGATCCCGAGCTTGGGCGCCTCGAAGGCGAGCGCGGAGGCGAGTGCCATGGAGTCGGCGCCGCCGGAGCAGGCGACGAGGACGAGGGGCGGGCCGTCGGCCGCGGCGGCGCGGTCGGCGGCGGGACGATCGGTGAGGTCGGTCAGGACATCGTGGAGCACGCGGCGGACCGCCAGGCGTATCGCCGCGACCGCAGGATGGGGACCCATGTCCGGTTCCCTTCGGGAGGAGTTCGGATGCCTCGGGGGCTGGGAGCAGCCCCCGCGTGGTGGCGGTTGTCACTCAGAGTGCGTCGATGGTGACAGAGCCGAGCCGTTCCCTGAGCATCGCACGCCCTTCCACGCCCCACGGTCCCTCGGACGGGTGACGCTGCTTCCCCCAGTGGGACATGTTTACGCCCCCCGCGTCACCCTCCTTCGCTCGGTTCGCTCCCCTTGCGGTGCACGCGCGCCACCCAGTCCGCGGGCCGGGCGATCTCGGCCTTGGTGGGCAGGGTGTTCGGGGAGGTCCACACCCGGTTGAAGCCGTCCATGCCGACCTGGTCGACGACGGCGCGCACGAAGCGCTCGCCGTCGCGGTACTGGCGCAGTTTGGCGTCGAGTCCGAGCAGTTTGCGCAGGGCGGCGTCGAGGCGGCCGGCGCCGGAGGCGCGGCGCTGCTGGAACTTCTCCCGGATCTCGGCGACCGAGGGCACCACCTCGGGGCCGACGCCGTCCATCACGAAGTCGGCGTGGCCTTCGAGCAGGGACATCACGGCGGTGAGCCGGCCGAGCACCTCGCGCTGCTCGGGGGTCTGGACGAGTTCGACCAGGGAGCGGCCCTCTTCACCGGACTCGGCGTCGGGACGGGCGCCGGCGAAGGACTGGGCGGCCTCGCGCAGGCGTTCCAGGACGGCCGCCGGCTCCATCTCGGTGGCCCCGAGGAAGGTCTGGATCTCGCCTTCCAGGTGGTCGCGGAGCCACGGGACGGCGGTGAACTGCGTACGGTGCGTCTCCTCGTGGAGGCAGACCCACAGCCGGAAGTCGTGCGGGTGCACGTCCAGCTCGCGCTCGACGTGGACGATGTTGGGGGCGACGAGCAGGAGCCGGCCGCCGCCCGGGCGGGAGCCCGGCAGGTCCCGCCCGACGGGGGCGAAGGTCTCGTACTGGCCGAGGACGCGGGAGGCCAGGAAGCTCAGCAGCATGCCCAGCTCGACGCCGGTGACCTTGCCGCCGACCGCGCCGAGGACGGCGCCGCCGGGCGAGCCGGCCCTGCGGTCCTGCATCTTGCCGAGCAGGGGGCCGAGGAGCGCGCGGAACCCGGCCACGTTGGCCCGGACCCAGCCGGCCCGGTCGACGACGAGGACGGGGGTGTCGGGGACGACCGCGTCGTCATGGATCATCCGGGTGAACGTGCGGACGTGGCGCTCGGAGGTCCTGGCATGCCTGCGCAGTTCCGCCACCACGGCCCGGGCCTCGTCGCGGCTGACCTCCGGACCCGGCCGGACCAGCCGGACCGCGGTCGCGACCGCGAGGTTCCAGTCGACCATCTCGGCACCACCGATGCTCGTCATGCGTCAACGGTACGTGGACCGGCCCCTTTGCGGATCCCCTGTGGAGCGGCGGGGTGGCCCGGCCGGCGATCGGCGCGGCGGCCCCGGGCTACCGCCGGGACGCGCCGGCCACGGCTGCTGCGAGCTTGTCCAGGCCCTTCTCGGCGGCCGGGCCGTCGGCGGCGTCGGCGGTCAGGAAGGCGAAGGCGAGCAGCCGCCCGGAGGAGTCGACGACGGTGCCGGACAGGGAGTTCACGCCGGTCAGGGTGCCCGTCTTGGCCCGTACGAGGCCTGCGGCCGGGGAGGTGCCCGCGTTGCGGGCGCGCAGGGTGCCGGTGAAGCCGGCGACGGGGAGCCCGGTGAGGACCGGCCGCAGCTCCGGGCGCTGCGGGTCGGCTGCGCGGACCAGGAGCCCGGTCAGCAGGCCGCTGCTGACCTTGTCGGCGCGGTTGAGCCCGCTGCCGTCGGCGAAGCGGGAGCCGGCGGTGTCGACGCCGAGGGCGGCGAGGCGGGCGGTGACGGCCTTCTCGGCGCCCTCGAAGCTGGCGGGCTGCCCGGAGGCGAGGGCGGTCTGCCGGGCGAGGGCCTCGGCGATGTCGTTGTCGCTGTTGGTCAGCATCCGCTCGACCAGGCCGGCGAGCGGGGTGGACAGGGTGGTGGCGAGCGGCTGCGCGCCGGCGGCGGCCTTGGCCTTCCCGGGCTCGCCGGTGACCGTGACGCCGCGCTCGCCGAGCAGGGCGGCGAAGGCGCGGGCGGCCTCCCCGGAGGGGTCCTCGACCCGGTCGACGGGCCCGGAGACGGACTCGTCGGGGCGGCCCTCGTCGGCGGCGAGGGGGGTCACCAGCGCGATGTTCGGGTTGGCGCCGATCGGGTGGCGGGCGGGGCCGGTGTAGAGGGTGTCGTCGTAGCCGAGGGCCACCGAGTCGGTGCCGGCGGCCTTGAGGGCCTGGGCGGTGTCGGCGGCGAGCGCGACGAGGCTGCCGCCGGATCCGGCCGGGCTCTTCTTGCGGGCGGTGAGCGAGGGGTCGCCGCCGCCGACCAGCACGATCTGCCCGGGGCCGGCGCCGGGGACGACGGTGGTGCGGATGCGGTGGTCGGGTCCGAGGGCGGCCAGCGCCGCCGCCGCGGTGGCGATCTTGACGGTGGAGGCCGGGGTCATCGGCTCGCGCGCCCCGGACTCGAACAGCACCCGGCCGGTGCCGACCTCGACGACCGAGGCGGTGTGCAGGGGGCCGAGCGCCGGGTCGGCCAGGAGGGGGCGCAGCGCCTCGCCGAGACGGGTGTCGCCGGCCGCGGCGGCGGCGCCGGCGCCGTTCCCGGCCCGGGGGGCGCCGTCGGGGCCGATCCCGGCGAGCACGCCGGGGGCGCTGGGCGCGGCCTGCACCGGGGGGTCGGCGTGATCTGCGCCACCCATCATGCTCCAGGAGGCGGCCCTGTCCCGCTCGGCCTTACGCTGGCCGGAGTCCCAAGGACCGGCAGCGGACACCGCTGCCACCGACAGGGCCAGACCGGCGACGGTCGACCCCGCGACGAGCTGCCACGTCTTGACCAAGGGCACCTCGGACCAGCCCCTTTCGCGATCACGGATATGCGTGAGGGACACTTAACCACTGCGTCTTGCCGCGAGCATGGCACCCCACCCGGCTGGGGGCCCCACCCAGCGGTAGCTGGGTGAGGGTGGGCCGGACGCGCTATCACTCGAGCAACGAAGCTGATCATGGAGGAGCAGGACGTGGAGTTCGACGTCACCATCGAGATCCCCAAGGGTTCGCGGAACAAGTACGAGGTGGACCACGAGACCGGCCGGATCCGTCTGGACCGTCGCCTCTTCACCTCGACCAGCTACCCGACGGACTACGGCTTCGTCGAGAACACCCTCGGCGAGGACGGCGACCCGCTGGACGCGCTGGTCATCCTGGACGAGCCCACCTTCCCGGGCTGCCTGATCAAGTGCCGCGCCATCGGCATGTTCCGCATGACGGACGAGGCGGGCGGCGACGACAAGCTGCTGTGCGTGCCGGCCTCCGACCCGCGTGTCGAGCACCTGCGCGACATCCACCACATCTCCGAGTTCGACCGCCTGGAGATCCAGCACTTCTTCGAGGTCTACAAGGACCTGGAGCCGGGCAAGTCGGTCGAGGGCGCCGACTGGGTCGGCCGCGCCGAGGCCGAGGCCGAGATCGAGCGCTCCTTCAAGCGTCTGCAGGACCAGGGCGGCCACTGAGCCCGTCCCCTGTGACGGCCGCCGGGCCGGCTGAGGCCCCGGCGCCGCCGTGACATCGCGGGGGGCATCCCCGTTGCGGGGATGCCGCCCGCTGCCGTTTCCCGGGACGCCGTCCGCCGGTTTCGCCGTGGATGAAACCCTTCCGCATACTGATACCCGGGCTGGCCGGGGACGGGAGGACGCGTGGCGGAGGCCGAGGGACCCGAGGACCCTGAGCGCGCGGAGGACCGCAAGCCGGTCTCGGACGAGGCGCACAGCGCTTTCTCCCCGCCGCGCGGGACGGAGCCGGAGTTCGCCGGGAACGAGCAGCCCACGTCGGAGTTCACCGTCCCGGAGGGGCTGCCCCTGCCGCCGGAGGAGCCCGCCGAGGGGTCCGCCGAGGGGTCCGCGTTCGCGCCGCCGTCCACGTACAGCGCCCAGCGCTCCCCGCAGGCGTACACGCCCGGCTCCGGCTTCCCGATCTCCTGGCTGACGGAGTCCCCCTGGCAGGACCGGATGCGCACCATGCTGCGCATGCCGGTGGACGTGCGGCCCGTCCCCGAGCCGGTGCAGAGGCCCGCCGAGTCGGGGCCCGCCGTAGGCCGGGTGCTCGACCTGACCCTGCGCATCGGCGAGCTGATGCTGGCGGGCGGCGAGGGCGCCGAGGACGTGGAGGCGGCCATGTTCGCCGTGGCCCGCAGCTACGGGCTGGACCGCTGCGAGCCGACGGTCACCTTCACCATGCTGTCGATCACCCATCACCCGTCCCTCGTGGGCCACCCGGTGTCGGCCAGCCGGACCGTGCGCCGCCGCGGCACCGACTACACGCGGCTGGCGGCGGTCTACCGGCTGGTGGCCGACATCAGCACGGCCGAGGTCGACGTCTCGCTGGAGGAGGCCTACCGGCGGCTCGCCGAGATCCGGCGCAACCGGCACCCGTACCCGACCTGGGTCCTCACGGCCGCAGCCGGGCTGCTCGCCGGTGCCGCCTCCGTCCTGGTCGGCGGCGGCGTGATCGTTTTCTTCGCGGCTGCGATCGGGGCCATGCTCGGCGACCGGCTGGCCTGGCTGTGCGCCGGGCGCGGGCTGCCGGAGTTCTACCAGTTCGTGGTCGCGGCGATGCCGCCCGCCGCGTTCGGGGTGGCGCTCAAGCTGCTGGCGATCGAGGACATCCAGGCCTCGGCGGTGATCACCGGTGGGCTGTTCGCCCTGCTGCCCGGTCGGGCCCTGGTCGCGGCCGTGCAGGATGGCCTGACCGGCTTCTACATCACCGCCTCGGCCCGCCTGCTGGAGGTCATGTACCTCTTCATCGGCATCATCATGGGCGTGCTGGTCGTGCTGTACCTGGGGCTCCAGCTGGGCGCCGCGCCCCGGCCGGAGGAGGTCCTCCAGATCACGCAGCGGCCGCTGATCCAGATCGCGGCGTCGATGGTGCTGGTGTTCACGTTCGCGATCCTGCTCCAGCAGGAACGTTCCACCGTGTGGATCGTGACGCTGAACGGCGGCGTCGCCTGGGCCACGTTCGGGGCCCTTCACTTCGCGGGCGGCATCCCGCCGGTGCCCTCCACGGCCATCGCCGCCGGGCTCGTCGGCCTGTTCGGCCAGCTCTTCTCCCGCTACCGCTCCGCCTCCGCCCTGCCGTACGTGACCGCCGCCATCGGCCCGCTGCTGCCCGGCTCCGCGACGTACTACGGGCTGCTGCTCATCGCCGAGAACCAGCTCAACAAGGGCCTCGGCTCACTGACCAACGCCGCGGCCATCGCGCTGGCCATCGCGATCGGGGTGAACCTCGGGGCGGAGACCTCGCGGCTGTTCATGCGGATCCCGCAGGCCGCCAGCGCCGCCCGGCGCCGGGCCGCGGCGAAGCGGACCCGCGGCTTCTGACCCCTGCTCCCGCCCCCGCCCCCGCCGGCGTACGGCGCCGTCTGCGGGCCCGGGAACGCAGCTGCGCCCCGATGGACCGGGAAGGTCCTCCGGGGCGCAGGAGGGTCGTCCGCAGGGCGCGGAACAGCTGCTACCGCTTGGCGTGGCGGCGACGCTCGCCCGCGGCGGGGGGCACGGCCGCCGAGCCGCCGGCCGCCTTGGCCTCCTTGCGGGCCTTGAGCACCTCGAAGATCACGGGGATCACGGAGACCAGCACGATGCCGACGAGGATCGCCTCGACGTTCTCCTTGATGAACGCGATCTGGCCGAGCCAGTAGCCCGCGACCGTGAGGCCGGTGCCCCAGGCCACGCCGCCGATGACGTTGTAGGTCAGGAAGGTGCGGTACTGCATCGAACCGGCGCCTGCGACCATCGGCGCGAAGGTGCGGATGATCGGCACGAAGCGGGCGAGCACGATGGCCTTCGGGCCGTGCTTGTCCATGAACTCGTGGGCCTTGTCCAGGTTCTCCCGCTTGAAGAGCTTGGAGTTCGGCCGGTTGAAGAGCTTCGGGCCGAAGAACTTGCCGATCATGTAGCCGACCTGGTCGCCGAGGATCGCGGCGGCCGTGATCAGGGTGCACACCAGCCACAGCGGCTGCTTGATGTACTCGCCGTTGGCGACCAGCAGGCCCGCCGTGAAGAGCAGGGAGTCACCGGGCAGGAAGGCGAACAGTCCCGATTCGGCGAAGACGATGACCAGGATGCCGATCAGCCCGAAGTGCGAAATCAAGTAGTCCGGGGACAGCCACTCAGGGGCGAGCGCAAGCGTGTACACGGGTGCGGGTATCTCCAGGATCGGGGGCGTCCGCGAGCGCGGGGGGTGCGGCGGACTGGGGGGAGTGTCTCAATTTTCAACGGATACGGCCACCTCCGGGTTCCAGGTACCCGGAGGTGGCCGTACGCCTGATGTGCCCCCGTCGCGCGTCCCGCTACGCCACGGCTACGCCCTGCGGACCGCGTTGGCGAGGATGGCGTCCCGCAGGAACACCGCCAGCCCCGACCGCACGGAGTCGTAGTGCGCCGTGAACCGCTCGTCGGAGACGTACATCTCGCCGAGGCAGGTGTGCATCTCGTACGGGCAGGTGTAGTGGTTGCGCTCGATCGCGGCGCGGTGCTCCTCGGCCAGGTCCATGGCCTCCTCGGAGTCGGCGGCCGCCCCCGAGTCCAGCAGTGCGGCCAGCCGCCGGTTCAGGTCCTCCCCCTCGGCCTGGATCCGCTGCCAGTCCTCCTTGGTGTAGGACGCGGCCCTGCGCCGGGACTCCTCGTACGCCTCGGTACCGCCCCAGCGCTGCTCGACCTCCTCGGCGTACTGGTCGGGGTCGTCGTCCCCGAAGACCTCGAACTTCTCCTCGGGCGTGAGGTTGATGCCCATCTTCTTCGCCTCCATGGCGTGCTCCACGGCCTTGGCCATCTGCTGGAGCCGGGCGATCCGGTCGGACAGGAGGGTGTGCTGCCGGCGCAGGTGCTCCCTGGGGTCCGAGTCCGGGTCGTCCAGCAGGACCGCGACCTCGTCGAGGGGGAAGCCGAGCTCCCGGTAGAACAGGATCTGCTGCAGCCGGTCCAGGTCGGCGTCGTCGTACCGCCGGTGGCCCGCGTGGCTGCGGCTGCTCGGGGAGAGCAGCCCGATCTCGTCGTAGTGGTGCAGCGTGCGCACCGTGACTCCGGCGAAACCGGCGACCTGGCCCACGGAGTAGCCCATTGCTTCCGCCCTTCTCTCGTACGCCCCCGACCCTCCTGCCTCACGCCGCGTGAGGTGCAAGTCCCGGGTCCGGGCCGTCGCCGTCCGGCCGTGGCGGAGCCTACGCCGGCGGCCAGGTCCCGCCCTGCGCCAGGGCCACCAGCTCGAAGGCGGTCCTGCCGTCCAGGGATTCCCGGATGACGTCGGCGTGTCCCGCGTGCCGGGCGTGCTCCTCGACCAGGTGGAGCATCAGCCAGCGCATCGAGACCCGCGTGTCCTTGGGGAACCAGGGCACGTCGGGCAGCGGGAAGGTGTCGTCCAGGCTGGGCACCTCGCGGATGAACTTCTCCAGCTCGGCGGCGACCGAGTCCCAGAGGGCGAGCACCTCGGAGACGGTCTCGTCCCCGACGAGCCGGAAGCTGTCGCCCCAGGTCTCCTCGTTGCGCTGGCGCTCGTTGGGCTGCTGCTGCGCCATCCGCAGCCAGTTCAGCTCCACCTCGGCGGCGTGCTTGAGCAGCCCGGACAGGGACAACCCGCTCGCGCTGGGACGGCTCGCCGCCTGCTCGTCGGTCAGGCCGTGCGCCGCGCGGCGCAGCGCGCCGCGCTGGGAGTCCACGTAGGACAGGAGCGCGCTGCGCTCGTCGCCGGGGGCTTCTGCGGGTACGAACGTGGGCATGGGGACCTCCGCCTTCTCAGGGTGCCGTGCGTCCTGCTGACACCCCTCACGCTACGGATCGATGCGGTCAGATCCTGTCCTAGATCATGGGAGACCACCGGGAAATCGGCGGGAGATCACCGGGCGCATCGCTGCGGCGGAACCTCGCTCAGGACGTCCCGTCGTCCGGGCGGATCGCCGGGAGTTCGGTCATCGGCTTGGGCAGGAGGGCCTTGGACAGGTCCTGGCCGCCCTTCTCGTCGAGCCCGTACATCGCCTCGTAGATCTTGCGGACGGCCGGACCGGAGGCACCGGAGCCGGTACCGCCCTGGGAGATCGTCATCACGATCGAGTAGTCCTCGGTGTACGAGGCGAACCAGGAGGTGGTCTGCTTGCCCTGGACCTCGGCGGTGCCGGTCTTGGCGTGCATCGGGATCTGCTTCTGCGGCCAGCCGCCGAACCGCCAGGCCGCGCTGCCGGAGGTGACCACGGAGGCGAGGGCCCGGTCGATGTCGTCGCGCAGTTCGGCGTCCATGGGCAGCCGGGCCTGCTCCTTCGGGGCGATCTCCTTCACCGAGGTGCCGTCGGCGCTGACGACCGCCTTGCCGATGGTGGGCTGGTGCAGGGTGCCGCCGTTGGCGATGGCCGCGTAGATCGAGGCCATCTGGATCGGGGTGACGAGGGTGTCGCCCTGGCCGATGGAGTAGTTGATGGCGTCGCCCTCGCGCAACTGGTTGCCCTGGCGGCAGTTCTCGTAGGCGATCTTCTCGGCGAAGCTTCCGTCCTTCTTGCCGTCCCGGCACCAGGCGGCCTTGTTGGCCTCGAAGAAGTCCTTCTTCCACTGGCGGTCGGGGACCCGGCCGGCGACCTCGTTGGGCAGGTCGACGCCGGTCGGCTTGCCGAGGCCGAACTCGTGGGCCGTCTTCAGGAACCAGTCCTTGGGGTCCTTCTTCGGGTTGATCCCGCCGTCCTTCTTCCACTCCTTGTCGGCGAGGGCGTAGTAGACCGTGTCGCAGGAGACCTCCAGGGCGCGGCCGATGTTGATGTCGCCGTAGCCCTGGGACTCGAAGTTGGTGAAGGTCTGGCCGCCCACGGAGTAGGAGCTGGGGCAGGGGTAGCGGCCGTCGAAGGGGTAGCCGGCGTTGACCGCGGCCGTCGAGGAGACCACCTTGAAGATGGAGCCGGGGGCGGCCTGGCCCTGGATCGCCCGGTTCAGCAGCGGGTAGTTGGACTCCTTGGCCGTGAGGGACGCGTAGTCCTTGGCGGAGATGCCGCCGACCCACAGGCCCGGGTCGTACGTCGGGCTGGAGGCCATCGCGACGATGCGGCCGGTCTTGGCCTCCATGACGACGACGGCGCCCGAGTCGGCCTCGTAGTTGCGGCGCGTGTTCTTGTCGTACGTCTTGCGGGCCTCGGCCATGGCGTACGCCAGCTCGCGCTCGGCGACCGCCTGCACGCGCGAGTCGATCGAGGTGACGACGTTCGCACCGGGCGTGGGCTTGTCGGCCTGGGCCAGTCCGATGACGCGGCCGAGGTTGTCGACCTCGTAGCGGGTGACGCCCGCCTTGCCGCGCAGCTCCTTGTCGTACGTGCGCTCCAGACCGGAGCGGCCGACCTGGTCGGAGCGCAGGTACGGGGAGTCGGTCTTCTTCGCCTTGGTGATCTCCGCGTCGGTGACGGGCGAGAGGTAGCCGAGCACCTGGGAGGTGTTGGCCTGGTCCGGGGCGGGGTAGCGGCGCAGGGCGGTCGGCTCGGCGGTGATGCCCGGGAAACGCTCCGCGTGCTCCCGTATCTCCAGGACCTGGTCGGTGGTGGCCTCGGCGGTGATCGGGATCGGCTGGTACGGCGAACCGTTCCAGCAGGGCTTCGGGGTCTTGGCGTCGCACAGCCGGACGCTGTTGACGACGCCCTCCGGCGGCAGGCCCAGGACGCCCGCGAGGCGGGTGAGGACGTCCTTGCCCCGGTCCTTCATCTTGCTCAGCTCGGTGCGGCTGGCGGAGACCACCATGCGGGTCTCGTTGTCGGCGAGGGGGACACCGCGGGCGTCGAGGATCGAGCCGCGCACGGCGGGCTGGACGACCTGCTGGACGTGGTTGTTCTTCGCCTCGTCGGTGTACTCCTGGCCGTTGCGGATCTGGAGGTACCACAGGCGGCCGCCGAGGGTGAGCAGCAGCGAGAAGACGACCACCTGGATGACCACCAGACGGTTCTGGACCCGGGGCGTCCGCCCCGTCTCCGGAATGTTGCTCAACTCGAAACTCCCCCGAAGCGCTGCCCGCCGCCGACCCGGCCGAGTGCCGGTCCTGCCGAGTCTAGAGCGGGCCCCGCTCAGAGCGGGAAGGTGCTCCTGCCGTGCTGCACCGAGATCCATTTCTGGGTGGTGAAGGCCTCGACCGTGGCCTCGCCGTTCAGCCGGCCGAGGCCGGAGGCCTTCTCCCCGCCGAACGCCGCCAGCGGCTCGTCGCCGATGGTGGAGTCGTTGACGTGCATCATCCCGGTCTCGATGCGTTGGGCGAAGCGGACGCCTCGCTCCACGTCCCGGGTGTGCACGGCCCCGGACAGCCCGTACGGGGTCGCGTTGGCCATGGCGACGGCCTCTTCCTCGCCGTCGAAGACCATCAGCAGGGCGACGGGGCCGAAGATCTCCTGGCCGAGCAGCGGGGAGTCCTCGGGGATCCCGGTCAGCACGGTGGGTTCGACCAGGTTTCCGCGCGTAGAGCCGCGTACGAGCGCCCGGGCGCCGGATTCCACGGCCCGGTCCACGAGCGCGGTGAGCGCCTCTGCCTGGAAGGAGTTGATCAGCGGGCCGATGTGGGTGTCGGCCTCGCGGGGGTCGCCGGTCTTCAGTCCGCGGACCCGTGCGGCGAACTTCTCGGTGAACTCCTCGGCGACGGAGGCGTCGACCAGGATCCGGTTGGCGGCCATGCAGACCTGGCCCTGGTAGACGAAGCGGCTGAAGACGGCCGCGTCCACGGCGTAGTCGATGTCCGCGTCGTCGAGGACGACCAGGGCGCTGTTGCCGCTGAGCTCCAGGACGGTCCGCTTGAAGTGGCGGGCGGCGACGGCGCCGACGTGCCGGCCGACGCGGTCGGAGCCGGCGAAGGAGATCACCTTGGGGACCGGGTGGGTCAGCAGGGCGTCCCCGATCTCGGCGATGTCGGTGACGAGCACGCTGAGGAGCCCGGGCGGCAGGCCCGCGTCCTCGAAGAGCTTGGCGATGACCCCGCCGCCGATCACGGGGGCGTTCTGGTTCGGCTTGACCACGACGGCGTTGCCCAGGGCCAGGGCCGGGGCCGCCGACTTCAGGGTGACCAGGAAGGGGAAGTTGAAGGGGCTGATCACGGTGACCACCCCGACGGGGAGCCGCTGGACGCGGCTCTCCTTCCCCTCGACC
This sequence comes from Streptomyces sp. NPDC029014, assembly GCF_055564695.1. Classification (NCBI taxonomy): domain Bacteria; kingdom Bacillati; phylum Actinomycetota; class Actinomycetes; order Kitasatosporales; family Streptomycetaceae; genus Streptomyces; species Streptomyces sp. NPDC029014. Next base: position 42,717 of record NZ_JBVHVT010000016.1, on the reverse strand, counting down.
GGCGAGATCAGGATCCGGCCCTCGGGGCGGACGGCCAGCTGCATCGCCTCGCGGACGAACTCCTTGGCGAGGTAGATCTCGTACTCGGCCTTGGAGCGGGTGCCGCCGAGCTCGTCGATCATCGCCTCGACGAGTTCCTTCTCCCGCTCCTCGATGATCCGCAGGAGCCGTTCCAGGACGGCGCGTCTGGCGTAGGGGCTGGTGGCGGCCCAGTCTCTCTGCGCGCGCTCGGCGGCGCGGTAGGCCTGGTCCACCTGCTCGACGGTGGCCACGGTGATGGCCGCGAGCTTCTCCCCGTTGTACGGGTTGACGTCGATGATGTCCCACGAACCGGTGCCGGCCTGCCATGTGCCGTCGATGTACTGGTGAGCCAGGTCGTCGAATATGGACATGCCATCCCTTACTGCCAGCGCGCACCCGTGCGCTGCACCGTCAGACTGATCGGTCATGCACTGATCAGACGTCATACTACGTGCGAATCAAGACAGTTGGAGTAGGCCGCGCAGGAGATCGCGGGTCTGGTCGGGGCCGGGGCAGTCCGCCTGGAGCCGGGTCATCGCCCGCTCGTACTGCCCGACCTCCTCTTCCTTGTCGAGGTAGAGGGCGCTGGTGAGCTGCTCCAGGTACACGATGTCCTGGAGGTCGGACTCGGGGAAGCGCAGCAGGGTGAAGGCGCCGCTCTCGCCGGAGTGGCCGCCGAAGGAGAACGGCATCACCTGCAGCTGCACGTTGGGCCGCTGCGAGACCTCGATGAGGTGCTCCAGCTGGCCCCGCATGACGTCGCGGCCCCCGTACGGGCGGCGCAGGGCGGCCTCGTCGAGGACGGCGTGGAAGACCGGGGCGCTCTCGGAGACGAGCACCTTCTGGCGCTCCAGGCGCAGCGCGACGCGGCGGTCGATCTCCGCCTGGGAGGCGCCGGGCATGCCGCGGCTGACGACGGCCTGGGCGTACGCCTCGGTCTGCAACAGGCCGTGGACGAACTGGACTTCGTAGATCCGGATGAGCGAGGCCGCGCCCTCCAGTCCGATGTAGGTCTGGAACCAGCTCGGCAGCACGTCGCCGTAACTGTGCCACCATCCGGCCGCGTTGGCCTCCCGGACGAGGCCGAGGAGCGACTCGCGCTCCGCGCCGTCCGTGACCCCGTAGAGCGTGAGGAGGTCCTCGACGTCTCGTGCCTTGAAACTCACCCTTCCCAACTCCAAGCGGCTGATCTTCGATTCTGATGCGCGGATCGAGTAGCCGGCCGCCTCACGGGTGATGCCCCGGGATTCTCGGAGTCGCCTGAGCTGTGAGCCCAGGAGGATGCGGCGCACCACGGAACCGCCTGCTTCTGCGGTCACTAGTCCTGCCCTCCCCATCGCCATGGATACGCGTGGTCTGCGCGTGTGCTGCGTCGCTGGGCCCCCGAACCCCAGGCCCCGCAGTCTGCCACCAAAACGCATCGGCCCGTACTCGTTCTGTAACGGAATCCGGGCTGCCGCAAAAGAAGTCCGTAAGTCTGCGTAGGAAGAAATGAGCAAGAACCATCACGGGAGGGGACAGGTCCGGCGCGTGCACGTGCATCTGCCCTTGCATCCAGCTTCTGCATTCGGAACGATGGTGCCGCGCACCTGCGTGCTCTTCGCGCCGGCGCCGGACCCACCCCGCAGTTCTTTCTGGACGCAAGCCGCCGCCACGTCCGCGAATCCCGGGAGTGCCTCGCATGGGGACGAATGGATCGACCATGCTCGAGCCGTTACGGCAGGGGCTGCCCCCGGTCGACCCCACGGCTGTGTCCGGGTCCGCCTCCTGCTCCCTGCCCGCCCGCTTCGAAGCGGTCCGCGGAGCCCGATCGTTCACCCGGTCGACCCTGTCCCAGTGGGGCCTCGACGACCGCTTCGACGATGTGGCCCTGGTCGTCTCCGAGCTGGTCACCAACGCGCTGCGACACGCCCTACCAGGGGATTCGCGGTCGGCGACGGCCAGGAGCGGCGAGCCCGAGGCGGCCGTGCGGCTGCACCTGATGCGGTGGAGCTCGCGGCTGGTGTGCGCGGTGCGCGACCCCAGCGAGGACCGACCCGGCGGATCGTTCGAGCCGGAGCGCACCCAGGAGAACTGCGACCTGGAGTCGGGGCGCGGGCTGTTCCTGGTGGACGCCTACAGCGACAGCTGGGGCTGGCACCCGCTCGCGGGGCGGCTGACCGGCAAGGTCGTGTGGGCGCTGTTCATGCTCCACGAGTAGCGGCCCGCGGCGGGGCCGGTACCGGCCGGGCCGGAAAACGGCGGAAAACTGCGGGAAACGGAGCGCGGGATCGGGCCGACCGGCCGGAATCGATCATGCCGATCGGTTCCGGCCGGTGCACGTGCATGGCTTGATCGGTGGCGCGTTTCCTGAGTGGTACGAGTCCGCTCCCGAGTCGGCTCCTGAGTCGGCTGCCGAGTCCGCCGCTCAGCTGATCAGGTGGTCGAACTCGCCGTCCTTGACGCCCAGCAGCAGCGCCTCGATCTCGGCCGGCGTGTAGACGAGTGCCGGGCCGTCAGGAAAGCGGGAGTTGCGCACGGCGACAGCACCCCCCGGCAGCTTGGCGAACTCCACACAGGACCCTTGCGAGTTGCTGTGTCTGCTCTTCTGCCAGGTCACGCCGTCGAGTTCTGCAGCTGCCATCCCGTTGTACGCGTGGTCCACAGGAAGCCCCCGATAGTGCAGATGTCAACTCCACCGGATCATAGCTGTGTTCACGGGTAGCTGCATGGGCAGATGCACGTGCACGCGGAGGGTGCTCTCTTGATCACGTTCTGGGGCGGACGAGGGCTAACGCGGAAGCGGCCGGTCCCGTCGGTGGTGCATCTGCGCCCGGTCGGCGGCCGCCGTCCCGTCGTTCCACCCCGCGAGGTCCGTGGCCCCGCGCAGCCGGGTGGTCGTGGTGCGGGGGAACATCTCGTCCGTCCGGGCCGTGACGGCGACGTCGCGGGCCACCAGGGCGGGCAGGTTGTCCGGCACCTCGGACGCGGTGTGCTCGGCGGTCTCGGCGAGGCGGCGGCCGAGGCGGCTGGCGTAGGCCAGCAGGAACGACTGCCGGAACGTCTTGGTCCGCTTGCGCCCGCCGGCCCGCTGCTCGGCCTCGGCCCGGGTCATCGCGGCCGTGCCCTGCACGAGCAGCGAGGTGTAGAGCAGCTCCACCGCCTCGATGTCGCTCTCGAAGCCGACCACCGTGGAGAACTCGAAGGCGCTGTTCCACACCGCCCGGCACCGGTTCGCGCCGGCCACCGCGTCGAGCAGCACCGCCTTGGCCTCCTCGTACGGCGGCTCCACCCCGATCCGGCAGGCCGCCGGCAGCTGGGCGGGCCCCTTCCCGCCGGCCGCGAGCAGCGCCTCGTCGACGGTGTGCCGGGCCATGAGCTCCTGCGCCTTGGCGCTGAGCGCCTCCGCCTCCTCCGGGTACGTGGTCGCCTCGGCCTTCGCGAGCAGCGCGCGGATACGGCCGAGCATGCGCGGCTCGATGTGCGCATGGGCGTGTTCCAGGGCGTCGGCCGCCGGGTCGCCGGGGAGCGGGCCCACCGGCTCGATGGACGGCAGCCGGATCAGCAGCCGGAACACCTCCAGGAAGGCCGTGGCCAGGGCGAACCGGTCCGCCCTCTCCCGCTGGGCGAGCTGCTCCGCGTACCGCGTGTCGTCCGTCCACCACGCCTCGGCGTCGGTCCACCGCCCGGGCAGCCGGGCGTAGCGCCGCGCCTCGCCGCCGACCAGGTCGCGGGTGATCCGCACGTGCCGGTCGTCGAGGTCCCGGCGCACCAGCCGCAGCACGTCCGCAGGCTGCCAGCCGCGCTCCCAGGCCTGGCGCACGTACGCCTCCCCGCGCGCCAGCAGCCCCCGCCCGACCTCGACCCAGCGGCCGGCATCGGCGGCGAGCAACGAGGCCCCGGCGTCGAGCCCGGCGTCGTCCTGCCCGTACAGCGCGGCTTCACAGGCCCGCCCCACAACATCCTCCACCCCCCAACCCTCCCACGCCCCCACGACCACCCCCTCCCCTCCCCCACGATCACCGCCTCCGACGACCCAGCCGATCCACGCGACCCAGCCGATCCACCGGCCCCGCCCTCCCACGCGGGCCACCCATCCACGCGGGCCCACCCATCCACACGACCCCGCCCTCCCACACGGGCCCACCCATCCACACGACCCCGCCCTCCCACACGACCCCGCCCTCCCACACGACCCCGCCCTCCCTCGCGGGCCAACCAATCCACCCGGCTCAGCTGATCCGTACAGGCCGGCTGATCCACGCGGGGCAGCCGGTCCCGCCCCGCGCCCCGCCCGCCATGGCCCCCACCCCACCCGTGCCGGACGATCCACGCGGACCCGCCCATCCAGCCCCGCCGGCGTTCGAGGTGTTCTGTCTGGGGCGGCGCCCCAGAAAGCCCCCTGACCGGCATGTTCGCAACGGCCCCGACCAATCCAGCCCCGCCGGCGTTTGAGGCGCGGGGTCTGGGGCGGCGCCCCAGAAAGGCCCGGCCCCGGCCGACGTCCAAACCCCTGACCGGCACGTCCACAACCACCCCGGCCAATCCAGCCCCGCCGGCGTTTGAGGCGCGGGCTCTGGGGCGGCGCCCCAGGAAGGCCCGGCCCCGGCCGGCATCCGACCAGCGCCCAGGACCCCACCGGGCTTCCCATCCGCGCGCGGCCCGCAACTACGGCCCCGCCGGCGATTGAGGCGCGGGGCCCGGCGGGGCGGAGCCCCGGAGCGGCGGCCGGGGCCTGTCAGACCCCGGTGGGACACTCGCATGCATGAGCGACCGCCCCCCACGGTGGGCCCTGGCCGAAGACGCCGAGGGCCGGTGGCACGCCACCCCCCTCACTCCCGCACCAGCCGTCACCCCCACCCCCACCCCCCGGATCACGGTCGCCGACCCCGCCGAAGCCGTCCGTGCCGCCCCCGCCGCCACCCGCTGGATCTGGCGCTCCACCCAGGCCGTCTACCCCCGCCTGCTCGCCGCCGGCATCCGCGTGGACCGCTGCTACGACGTCGAGGACGCCGAGCTCCTGCTCCTCGGCCACGAGGGCCGCTCCGGCGAGCCCCGCTCGGCGGCCGCCGCCTGGGCCCGCCTGACCGGCGCCCCGGTCCCGCCCGACCCCCCGGCGCGGGCCGCCACGCCCGGCGCGCAGGACTCCCTCTTCGAGCCGCGGCCCGATCCGCTGCCCCTCGACGCGCTGGTCGCCGTCTACGAGGACCAGGAGAGGCGGCACGCGGCCACCGCCCACCCCGACCGCATGCGCCTGCTGACGGCGGCGGAGTCGGCGGCGTTCCTGATCTCCGCCGAGATGAACCGCGCCGGGCTGCCCTGGCGGGCGGACGTCCACCGCGCCCTGCTCACCGAGCTCCTCGGCGAGCGCTACGCCGGCGGCGGCGAACCCCGCCGCCTCGCCGAGCTGGCGGACGAGGTCTCCGCCGCGTTCGGCCGCCGCGTGCGCCCGGACCTGCCCGCCGACGTGGTCAAGGCGTTCGCCGCGGCGGGGATCCGGCTCACCTCCACCCGCCGATGGGAGATCGAGGGCCTGGACCATCCCGCGGTCGCGCCCCTCCTCGCGTACAAGAAGCTGTACCGGATCTATACCGCGCACGGCTGGAGCTGGCTCCAGGACTGGGTCCGTGAGGGCCGCTTCCGCCCCGGTTTCGTCCCCGGCGGCACCCTGACCGGCCGCTGGGTCACCAACGGCGGCGGCGCCCTGCAGATCCCCAAGGTGATCCGCCGGGCGGTCGTCGCCGACCCGGGCTGGCGGCTGGTCGTCGCCGACGCCGACCAGATGGAGCCGCGCGTCCTGGCTGCGATCTCCCGCGACCCGGCGTTCATGGAGGTGGCCGGCCGCCGGGAGGACCTGTACACGGCCATCTCCCGGCAGGGCTTCTCCGGCGACCGCGACCAGGCCAAGCTGGCCGTCCTCGGCGCGGTGTACGGCCAGACCTCCGGCGACGGCCTGAAGAACCTGGCCGCGCTGCGCCGCCGCTTCCCGCAGGCCGTGGCGTACGTGGACGACGCCGCGAGGGCCGGCGAGGAGGGCCGCCTCGTACGCACCTGGCTGGGCCGCACCTGCCCGCCCCCGGTCCGCCGCGGCGACACCGGGGACGCGGAGGGCGGCGAGGCCGGGTACGCGGACGGGCCCGCGGAGGCGGGCCTCCCGCAGGACCGGCGGGAGGACGGCTGGACCCCGAGCTACGCCTCCACCGATTCCCGGGCCCGCGGCCGCTTCACCCGCAACTTCGTCGTACAGGGCAGCGCCGCCGACTGGGCGCTGCTGGCCCTGGCGGCGCTGCGGCAGTCCATCGCCGCCGCCGGGATGCGGGCCGAGCTGGTGTTCTTCCAGCACGACGAGGTGATCGTGCACTGCCCGGCCGAGGAGGCCGAGGCCGTCGCCGAGGCGATCCGTGCCGCCGGGAACCGGGCCGGGCGGATCGCCTTCGGCGACACCCCGGTCCGGTTCCCGTTCACGACGGCGATCGTGGAGTGCTACGCCGACGCCAAGTAGGGCCGCCCCCGCCCCCGGGCCTCCGGATCCGCCTCCGCTTCGACCTGCATCGGCTCCGCCTCAGGCGAGCCACCTGGGGTCGAGGGCGATCTTCCGGAGCTGTTCGACCGTCAGCAGCGGCTCGGCCCGGGTCGCCGCCGCGTTCTGGTCGGCGGTGTTGAACGCGGAGACCAACACGCGCCGGCCGTCCGTACGCAGCGTGTCCACCGTCCACTTGACGACGCCCGCGCCGCCCTTCTCACCGGCCGTCCGCTCCGTACGGACCCTGGTGCCGTCCGGCAGCACGGTCGTCCCGGTTCCGGCGAAGCGCCGCGCCAGCAACTCCCCCATCCCGGTGTGCACGTTGGCCTCGACGAGGGAGCCGCCCCGTCCGTCGTCGAGCACGGCGTAGGCGTAATCGGACGTGCCGCCCAGCTTCGTGATCGTGACCCCGGCTCCGTCCCCGTCCCCGGCACCGGCCCCGGGCAGCAGCGCCTGGAGGGCCACCACCGCGTCCCGGACCCCGGCCAGGACAGGGGGGCGCTGTTCTTCGGGCGCCGCGGCCGGCAGGTCCTTCAGGGCCGGGAGCCACAGCGGCGAGGCCACCACCGCCTTCAACCCGGCCTTGTCCAGGGGCGGTTGCGGGCGCGACACGGGCTCGCCCTTCTGGGCGGGGGCGTTCCACTCCTGCACCTCCACCTGGAAGCCCTCGGCGGTGACCAGCACCGCCTCCCACCGTTTGGTGGGCGCGCTCCGGTCGGAGCGTTCGTAGCCCTGGAGGACCATGAGCCGCGCCCCGTCCGGGAGGGTGACGGCCTCGCACCCGTCGTACTGTGCCCGGGACTTCTCCTGGCAGGTGACGGCCGCGTCCGCGGTCCGGCCCTTGGGGTCGACGCGCGAGAGGCCGACGGCGACGACCGCCCGGCCCTTGCCGTCGTCGTACACCCCGGACACCATCGGGCCAGGCTGGTCGCCGGTGCCGCGGGCCCGGCTACCGGTCAGGGTGCCGCCCGGGAGCAACTGCTTGAGCACGCCGACCAGCTGCGCGGCGCTCACGGCCCCACTGCCCGGCCCGCCTCCCCGAACTCCGGATCCGCTTCCGCTTCCGGCGACCGGGTCGGCGGGCAGCACCTGCGCCGCGGCGGACCCGCTGCCGCCGCCGAACAGGCCGCCGGTGTAGGCGCCGCCCACCCCGATCAGGGCCAGGGCCAGGGCCAGCGCCGACCCGCCGACCACGACCGCGCGGCGCCGGGCCGCCAGCCGCCGCCCGTGCTGCTCGCCGGCTGCGGCGAGGGCCGCTTCGTCGGCGGCGAATCCGTCCCCGACGCGCCGCAGGGCGTCGCCGAGCTCATCTTCGAAAGCCATACGGGACCAGACCTTCCACCGAGTAGTGAGGGCGGGGGAGCGGGAAGACGGAAGGAGAGCCGGCGGGCGCGACCGGCCGGAAGGCGCTCATCACCCCACGAACTCCGACAGCGGACCGCCCAGTTGCTCCCGCAGCCGGGCCAGCGCCCGCGTGGTGCGGGTGCGTACCGCCGCGGGGGAGGAGTTCATCGCGTCGGCGGTCTCCTCGATGCTGCGGTCCTCCCAGTACCGCAGCACGAGCACCACGCGGTCCTTGGGCGGCAGGTTCCCCAGCGCCTGGAGGAGCGTGAGCCGCAGCTCCGGCTCGACGCCGCCCATCGAGGTCGGCGCGTCCGGCTGCTCGGGGAGGTCCCCGACCGGGCGTTCCGCCGCCGAGCGGCGCCGGCGGTGCGTCAGGAAGGTCCGTACGAGGACCGTCTGCGCGTAGGCGGCAGGGTTGTCGATGCGGGAGATCCGCCCCCAGAGCAGGTACATCCGCCCCAGGGTCTCCTGGACGAGGTCCTCCGCGAGGTGGGTGTCCCCGCTCGTGAGGAGGCAGGCCGACCGGTACAGGTGCCCCGATCGGCCTGCCGCGAACTCGCGGAACCCATCCCTGCGCCCCTGCCGCATCCACTCCCCCTCACGCCCGTCTCACCTTTCTGACGCGGCGGAGGTGGGGGAACGTTTCACCGCGCCGGCGCCGACTTCGGCGCCGGCGTCGGTTCGGGGCTCCCCGGTCCGCCCTGCGCCGGCAGGTCGAAGACGTGCCCGGGGGTCACGATCTGCGTGATGGCCCGGCCGAAGAGCGTGCTGGGCTCCTCGCCCTCGGCGGTGATGTCGGTGTTGAGCAGCACGACCAGGGTGGCCTGCGCCTCGGGCAGGAACACGGTCAGCGACTGGTAGCCGGGCAACGAGCCGTTGTGGCCTATCCAACCCTGCACGTTGAAGATGCCCAGCCCGTATCCGGTCCCGGGCAGCGCGTCGACGACCTTGAGCCGCTCGGCCTGGGTCCTGGCCTCCAGCAGCGTGCCCGTGGCCAGGGTCCGGGCCCACTTGCGCAGGTCGGGGAGGTCGGAGATCATCGCGCCGGCCGCCCAGGCCCAGGACGGGTTCCAGTCGGTGGCGTCCTGCACCTTCCCGTCGGCGGTCTCGTCGGTGTACCCCTGCGCGTGCGGCGTCGGGAACTCGGCTCCGACGGGGAAGACGGTGTGCGGCAGCCCGGCGGGCGTGGTGACGTACTTGTCGATGTAGTCGTTGAGCTTCATCCCGCTGACCTTCTCGATCACCAGGCCGAGCAGGATCAGGTTGGTGTTGCTGTAGTAGAACTTGGCGTTCGGCTCGAACATCACCGGGTGCTTGAAGGAGTACGACAGCAACTCCTGCGGGGTGAACGGCCTGCGCGGATTGCTCGTCAGCGCCTTGTCGAAGCCGTCGTCCTCCGAGTAGTTGTAGAGCCCGCTGCGCATCCCGGCCAGCTCGCGCAGGGTGATGCGGTCGCCGTTCGGGACGCCGGAGACGTACTTCCCGATCGGGTCGTCCAGGCCCACCTTGCCCTGGTCGACCAGCTCCAGCAGGCCCGTGACGGTGAACGTCTTGGTCTCGCTGCCGATCCGCATGTACAGGTTGGTGGTCATGGGCTGGCCGGTCGACTTGTCGGCGACGCCGAAGGAGCGGACGTACTCGCCCTTGCCCGGCGCGGACAGGGCCACCATCACGCCGGGCACCTTGGCCTCGGCCAGCACCTTCCGCACCGCCCGGTCCAGTTGCCGGGCCACCGCCGGGGTGAGCTGCGGGAACTCGTCCTGCGGCGTGGGCGCCGAAACCGCCGCGGCGCGTGCCGTCCGAGGGTCCGCGTCCAGTGCGTACCCGGTCCCCGCTCCCAAGGGCGCCGCCAGCAGCCCCACCGCGGCAGCCCCCGCCACCGCCGCCCTGCGCAACCGTGTCGTCATGCCCGGCCTCCTGCCACGCGACGTCCAGGTCCAGGTCCAGCCATTCCAAGCTAGCCCGCCCCCCAAAACCCGGCGACCGCTACCCGTACGGCCCAACCCGGAACCCCCGCCCTCCGGTCAAGGCCGGTCACGTCCGACCAGGACCGATCATTCGCCCCGGGCGGACACGGACGACGAATAGCCTCCTGCCTGCGTCAGGCAGGGGGCCTGATCACGTCGACCGGAGGCCGACCTGAGCCTGAAAAGATGGGCCTACGCTGCTGCTGCCTACGTCGTGGGCAGCATGGCAGTACTCATGTGGGCCGACGGCAACGCTGCCGGAGCCGTGGTCCTGCTCCTCACGCTCATCGGCGCTTACGCAGCAAAGAAACTAGCCAAGCTGAAGCACGAGGCGGCTGAACGGGAGCTGCGCGCAATCCGGTCCACCGAAATCAGCCGCTACCACCTGATGAACCCCGGCGAGTTCGAGCGAGCCATCGCATATCTGTGTGCGCGGGACGGGTGCGCGGACGCGCGCGCCGTGGGCGGCACCAACGATCTCGGGGCTGACGTCGTGGCCAACACACCCGACGGCAAGCGCGTCGTCATCCAGTGCAAGAGGTACGGTCCGACGACGAAGGTCGGCTCCCCGGACATGCAACGCTTCGGTGGCACCTGTTTCAGCATCCACGGCGCCCACGTTGCAGCAGTCGTCACGACCTCGTTCTTCACCAAGCCCGCCCGCGACTACGCGGTGCGCCACGGAATCCGCCTCATCGATCAAGCAGCCCTCGCTGCATGGGCCACCCGAACGGGTCCAGCACCGTGGATGTACTGACCTCTTGGAGGAAGCGGGTCCCCTGAACCACAAAACCCCGGCTCGGACGGATCCGAGCCGGGGTTTTCGTGGAGCCGCCTTCGGGATTCGAACCCGAGACCTACGCATTACGAGTGCGTTGCTCTGGCCAACTGAGCTAAGGCGGCACCGCTGGGCGATGAGAGGACCCTGGGGGTTCGCTCATCAGCAGCGGCGCCTAGTCTACAGGCTCGAACAGGGTGCCCCGAACCACGTGATCCTTACGCGCACTTTTTGCCGTTTGCCGGGGGCTTGCCGTCCAGGAGGTACGTGTTCAGCGCGTTGTCGATGCAGGTGCTGCCGCGGCCGTAGGCCGTGTGGCCGTCGCCGTCGTACGTGAGCAGGACGCCCGAGTCGAGCTGGCCCGCCAGGGACTGCGCCCACTTGTACGGGGTGGCCGGGTCGCGGAGGGTGCCGACCACCACGATCGGCGGGGCCCCCTTCGCCGCCAGCGCCCGGGCCTCGCCGGTGGCCTTGACCGGCCAGTACGTGCAGTTCAGCGAGGCCCAGGCGAGGCCCGCGCCGAAGACCGGGGAGGCCTTGCGGAAGGACGGGAGGGACTCGACGACCGCGTCGGGGCCGGAGAAGGCCGGCGGCTGGTCGAGGCAGTTCACGGCGGCGTTGGCGTACATCAGGTTGGCGTACTTTCCGTCCGCCTCCCGCTCGTAGTAGCTGTCGGCGAGGCCGAGGAGGCCGGAGCCGTCGCCCTCCATCGCCGTCGCGAGCGCCTGGCGCAGCTGCGGCCACGCGCTCTCGTCGTAGAGGGCGGCGATCACCCCGGTCGTGGCGAGGGACTCGCCCAGCGGGCGCTTCGCGTCGCCGCTCGGCACCGGCTTGGCGTCGAGCGTGTGGAAGAAGGCCTGGAGGCGGTCGGCGATGGCCTCGGGGCTGCCCTTGCCGAGCGGGCAGTCGGGCTGCTTGGCGCAGTCCCTGGCGAAGGAGCGGAAGGCCGTCTCGAAGCCTTCGGTCTGGTCCCGGTTCATGTCGAGGGCCGAGCGGGAGGGGTCCATGGCGCCGTCCAGGACCAGCCGGCCGACCCGGCCGGGGAAGAGGTCCGCGTACGTGGCCCCGAGGAAGGTGCCGTACGAGGCCCCGACGTACGTGAGTTTCTCGTCGCCCAGCACCGCGCGGAGCATGTCCATGTCGCGGGCGGTGTCGACGGTGGAGACGTGCGGCAGGATCCGCCGCGAGCGCTCCTGGCAGCCGGCCGCGAACTCCTTGAACGACGCCACCAGGGCCGCCTGCTCCGCGGCGTCGTCGGGGGTCTGGTCGACCTGCGTGTACGCGTCCATCGCCGGGCCGGTCAGGCACTCGACCGGGCTGCTGCGGTCCACCCCGCGCGGGTCGAAGGAGACCATGTCGTAGCGGGCGCGGACCGCCTCGGGGTAGCCGATGCCCGCGTACGCCTGGAGGTAGCCGATGCCGGAACCGCCGGGGCCGCCCGGGTTGACCACGAGCGAGCCGAGCCGCTTGCCCGGCCCGGTGGCGGTGCGGCGGGACACGGCGATCTCGACGTCCTGGCCGGAGTCGGGGCGGGAGTAGTCCAGCGGGGCCTTCATCGTGGCGCACTGGAAGCCGGGGACACCGCAGTCGCGCCAGTTCAGCTTCTGCTCGTAGTACGGGCGCAGGGCCTCCGGGACGGCGGCCGGCCGGGCCGCCGGCGCGGCGCCCCGGGTGGCGGACGCGGCGGCCCGGGAGCCCGCCGAACCGTCCGAGGTGCAGCCGGAGAGCAGCAGCCCGGCGGCTGCGATCACGGTTCCGGTGGTGCGCAGCAGGCGACTGGTGTCCATTCCCGGAGCCTACGTCCTGCCGGGACGATCGGCCGGTCGGCGGTGCGGTGGCCGGGCGTCCGCCGTCCGCTGGCCGCCCCGGACCGGCCCTGCGGAACCGGGCGTCCGGCCCCGGGCCCGCCGGGTCGCCCGTACGGGTGAACGGTCAACCAGTGCGTCAGCCGGAGGAGCCGGCGGCCGGACCACCGGCCGGGGGCAGTCGGCCGGGGCAGTCGGCCGGGGCAGTCCGGCTCAGCCTGCGCGGAGGGCCATCGTCATCGCCTCGACCGCGAGGAGCGGCGCCACGTTGCGGTCGAGGGCTTCGCGGCAGGCGCTGATGGCCTCGATCCGGCGCAGGGTGCGCTCGGGGCCGCCGGCACGGGCGACCCGGTCGAGGTCCGCGCGGAGGTCCTCGTTCGCGAGGGCGAGCGGGGAGCCGAGCTGCAGGGCCAGCACGTCCCGGTAGAAGCCGGTGAGGTCGGTCAGCGCCAGGTCGAGGCTGTCGCGCTGGGTGCGGGTGCGGCGGCGCTTCTGCCGGTCCTCCAGCTCCTTCATCACGCCCGCCGTGCCGCGCGGAAGCCTTCCGCTCGTGCCCGCCCCGGCGCCGAGTGCGGCCTTGAGCTCCTCGGTCTCCTTGGCGTCGACCTCCTCCGCGAGCACCTTGGCGTCCTCGGCGGCGGCATCGACGAGCTCCTGGGCGGCCTTGAGGCAGCCCCCCACGTCGCCGACCCGGAGCGGAAGCTTCAGCACGGTGGTCCGGCGGGTCCGGGCCCCCTCGTCCTGGGCGAGTCGGCGGGCCCGGTCGATGTGCCCCTGCGTGGCGCGCGCGGCGAAGGCGGCGACACCGGGCTCGACGCCGTCGCGGCGGACCAGCAGGTCGGCGACGGCCGACACGGACGGGGTGCGCAGCGTCAGCATCCGGCAGCGGGAGCGGATGGTGGGCAGCACGTCCTCCATCGAGGGCGCGCACAGCAGCCACACGGTGCGCGGGGCGGGCTCCTCCACGGCCTTGAGGAGGACGTTGGCCGCGCCCTCGGTGAGCCGGTCGGAGTCCTCCAGGACGATGACCTGCCAGCGGCCCACGGCCGGGGACAGCTGGGCCCGGCGGACCAGGTCGCGGGTCTCCTTGACGCCGATGGACAGCAGGTCCGTACGGACGACCTCGACGTCGGCGTGCGTGCCGACCATGGTCGTATGGCAGCCGTCGCAGAACCCGCAGCCCGGCTCGCCCCCGAGGGCGCGGTCGGGGCTGGTGCACTGCAGGGCGGCCGCGAAGGCGCGGGCGACGGTGGCCCGGCCGGATCCGGGAGGGCCGGTGAACAGCCAGGCGTGCGTCATCTTCGACGCAGCCGGTGGCTCCTGCCCGGCGCCGACGGCGGTGACCAGGGCGTCCGCGTCACGGGCTGCGGCGGCCAGCTGCGCCTGCACCCGCTCCTGGCCCACCAGGTCGTCCCACACGGGCATCCCGCCCACCGCCTTTCGCTTGCCCTTGCCGTTGCCCTTGCCGGCCGTCGTGCCCGTACGGCCTGCCGCTCGTGCCGCTCGTCGCCGCGTACCCAGTGTGGCGCCTGCCGCCGACAATCCCCGCCCCGCCGTCAGCAGCGCCCCCGTCAGCGGCGGCGCGGGCCGTCCTGGCCGTCCTCGTCGTCCCGGTGACCGCCCAGCAGTTCGTCCGCCAGGGTCGGCAGGTCGTCCAGCGGGGTCTCCTCGGCCCAGGACGGGCGCGGACGGTCCGGGCGGCCGCCCTCGTCGTCGAGGAGCGGGAGCTCACGGGTCACGTCGTCACCGGAGTCCCGGAAGATGCCCGGCGGTACCCGGTCGGCCGGGTCCTCCTGGGGGCGCCGGGCCGTCGGCCGCACGGCGGAGTACGCCTGCTCGCCGGGCGACGCGGGCGTCCCGGAAGGGCGTACGGGCGGCAGTACGGCCGTCTCGTCCACGGCTCCGGGCGCCTCGACGGCGGGCAGCACGGAGGTCTCCGCCGCCGGGTCGGCCTTCGGCATCGGCACGGTCTGGGTCACGTCGTCCGGCCGCACGACCCGCTTGTCCACCGGGGCCTTGGCCGGCGGGGTCCGGGTCCCGATCAGCGGGGTCTCGACCGTCACCGCGTCGTCCGGATGCGGATGCGGCTCCTTGGTCATGGACACCTTCGGGGCGGGAGCGGCCGGGGCCGCCTCGGCCGGGGGCTGCGGGGTCCGGGCGGCCGCGGCCGCGGCGGCAGCCGCCGCCTGGGCCTCCGCCTGCCGGCGCGCCTCCTCGGCCTTGAGCAGGGCCTCCTCGGCCCGCCGCTGCTTCTCCCTGCGGCGCTCTTCGGCCTCGGCGCGCAGCCGGGCCTCCTCCTCCGCCTGCCGGCGCAGCCGCTCCTGCTCCGCCGCGAGGGCCTTGGCCTCGGCCTCCGCGCGGCGCCGCTCGGCCTCGGCCCGGGCGCGTTCCTCCTCCTCGGCGCGCAGCCGCTCCTCTTCCGCCTTGCGCGCGGCCTCTTCCTCGGCCTTGCGCCGGGCCTCTTCGGCCTCGCGGGCCTTGCGGGCCTCCTCCTCGGCCCGCAGCCGCTCCTCCTCCGCCTTGCGCGCCGCCTCTTCCTCGGCCTTGCGCCGGGCTTCCTCCTCGGCGCGCCGGCGGGCCTCGACCTGCGCGGCCCGCTCGGCCTCCGACAGAGGCAGCATGCGGTCCAGGCGGTGCCGGACGACCGTGGCCACCGACTCCGGGTCCTGCCCGGCGTCGACCACCAGGTAGCGGCCGGGGTCGGCGGCGGCGAGGGTCAGGAAGCCGGAGCGGACCCGCTGGTGGAACTCCGCGGGCTCCGACTCCAGCCGGTCGGGGGCCTCCGTGAACCGCTCCCGGGCGGTCTCCGGGGACACGTCGAGCAGCACGGTCAGGTTCGGTACGAGCCCGTCGGTCGCCCAGCGCGAGATGCGGGCGATCTCGGTCGGGGACAGGTCGCGGCCGGCGCCCTGGTAGGCGACCGAGGAGTCGATGTAGCGGTCGCTGATGACGACCGCACCGCGCTGCAGGGCGGGGCGGACCACCGAGTCCACGTGCTCGGCCCGGTCCGCTGCGTACAGCAGGGCCTCGGCGCGGTTGGACAGCCCGGCCGAGGAGACGTCGAGGAGGATCGCGCGCAGCCGCTTGCCGATCGGGGTGGCGCCGGGCTCCCGCGTCACGACGACCTCGTGGCCCTTGCCCCGGATCCATTCGGCCAGGGCCTGGACCTGGGTGGACTTGCCGGCGCCGTCGCCGCCCTCCAGGGCGATGAAGAAACCGGTGGCGGACGGCGCCTGGTCGGGCTCCCCGCCGCGCAGCGCCTCGCGCACGTCACGGCGCAGCGGTACGCCGGCCCGGTCGTCGGCCTTGACGAGCACCACGACGGCGGCCGGCAGCAGCAGCGCGCCGACGATCATCAGGGTGTACGCGGCGCCGCCGTACGCGAAGACCAGGCCCGCGAAGGCCAGCCGGTGCGGGCCGATTCCCGCGGCCACGACCGGACCGAGGACGGCGCCGAGGGCCACCGCCACCCGGACGACGGCCTGCAGGTGCTCGGTGACCCGGGCCCGGCGGAACTCCTCGGTCTCCTGGTCCAGCAGGGTGTGCCCGGTGTTGGCGGCCACGCCCGCGGCGAGGCCGGCGAGGAGCGACAGGAACACCACGGTCGCCAGGTCCGTCACCAGGCCGGCCAGCAGCAGCGCGGTGCCGGTCACGGCGATGGCGAGGGCCAGCAGCCGGCGCCGGGACAGGGTCGGCAGGACCTTGCCGGACTGCGTGGCGCGGATGCCGGCGCCGGTGCCGCCGAGCAGGGCCAGCACGAGCAGGGCGAAGGTGGCCGGGCCACCGCCCAGGTCGAACGCCTGCAGCACGGCCACGGCGGCGGCGCTGGCCACCGCCCCGGCGACGGCAGCGCAGGCCAGCACGAGCAGCGGGATCGCGCCCGTGCGGCCCTTGTCCGGGCGGTCCCCCGCCTTGGGGGCCCGCAGGCCCTCCAGCGGGGACCGCGGGCGCGGCGTCTTGTCACCGGGCAGGACCAGCGGCAGCAGCAGCGACAGCGACGCGGCGAACAGGCCGGCGGCCACGTACGAGCCGAGGGCGGCCTGGTTCGCGGCGAACCAGTCCACGCCCAGGCCGAGCACCTTGCCGATCAGCGTCGCGGCGAGCAGCGCGGCCGCGGCGACGGGCATCGTGGCGAACGTGGTGCGCAGCGTCAGCCGGCGCAGGGCGTCGAGGTGGTCGGGCAGCGGCCGTACGGTCGCGCCCTCCGGCGGCGGCTCGGGCAGCAACGCGGGAGCCGCACTGTCCTTGGCCATGGTCCACAGCCGCTCGGCGGCGCCGCCGACGAAAACGGTGGCCAGCAGCGCGGTCAGCGCGTGGGCCGGGATCCAGTCGAGCCAGAGCGGGGCCACGACGAACAGGGCGATCCGCAGCCCGTCCGCCCCGGCCATCGTCCAGCGGCGGTCGAGCGGGCCGCCGGCCGCGGTGAGCTTGGCGAGCGGGCCGAGCAGGACGGCGCCGAAGAGCAGGGTGGCGAGGATCCGGACCCCGAAGACGGCGGCGACGGCCAGGGCCCAGCCCCGGTAGCCGGTGCCGAAGGTGCCTTGGGAGACGGCCGCCTGGAAGGCGAGCACCACCAGGACCAGCAGGGCGAGCGCATCGCCGATGCCGCTGACCAGCTGGGCGCTCCACAGGCGGCGCAGCCTGGGGGTGCGCAGCAGTGCGCGCAGCGCCCGCTCGCGGGAGTCCGCGGCGAGGGCTTCGTCGTAGGAGGGGTTCGGGGGGGCGGTCACGCCAGTCGGCTGCTCGGCTCGCGTCATCCGCCCAGCCTATCCGCTGCGCTGGGCCGGTGCGGAGGGCTGTGGATAACCCCGGGGCGGGGCCCCGGGGTGCCCCCGCGGCGCCCCGGCTGGGCGCCCGCGCCCTGCTGGCGCGCCGGTCTCCGGGCGCGGGTGCGGATGCGCGTACGCCGGGTGCGGGTGCGGCGTGGTTGAGCGCGCAGTTCCCCGCGCCCCTGACGGGGCCCGGTGGGGTTGCTCGCGCAGTTCCCCGCGCCCCTCGTCGGGCCCCGCGTCGTCGGTGGGGTGTCAGGACTCCGTGGGCGGGGTGGCGGCCGTCTTCTTGGCTGCCGTCTTCTTCGCCGTCGTCGTCTTCTTCGCCGCCGCCGTCGTCTTCTTGGCTGCCGTCTTCTTGGCCGTCGTGGTCTTCTTGGCCGTCGTCGTCTTCTTGGCCGCGGCCTTCTTCACGGTCTTCTTGGCCGGGCCCTTCGCCCGCTTCTCCGCGAGCAGCTCGTAGCCCCGCTCCGGCGTGATCGTCTCGACGTCGTCGTCCCGCCGCAGCGTCGCGTTCGTCTCGCCGTCCGTCACGTACGGGCCGAACCGGCCGTCCTTCACCACCACCGGGCGCTCGCTGACCGGGTCCGTGCCCAGTTCCTTCAGCGGCGGCTTGGCGGCCGCGCGGCCCCGCTGCTTCGGCTGGGCGTAGATCGCCAGCGCCTCGTCCAGCGTGATCGTGAAGAGCTGGTCCTCCGTCTCCAGGGAGCGGCTGTCCGTGCCCTTCTTCAGGTACGGGCCGTAGCGGCCGTTCTGCGCGGTGATCTCCACGCCCTCGGCGTCCGCGCCCACGACCCGCGGCAGCGACATCAGCTTCAGCGCCTCGTCGAGGGTCACCGTGTCCAGCGACATCGACTTGAACAGGGACGCCGTGCGCGCCTTCACGGCGTTCTTGCCGGTCTTCGGCGTGCCCTCGGGCAGGATCTCCGTCACGTACGGCCCGTAGCGGCCGTCCTTGGCGACGATCTGGTTGCCGCTGACCGGGTCCGCGCCGAGCTGGAACTCGCCGCTCGGCTTCGCGAAGAGCTCCTCCGCGTACGCGATCGTCAGCTCGTCCGGAGCCAGGTCGTCCGGGACGTCCGCGCGCTGGTGGCCCTCGGCGTCCTTCTCACCCCGCTCCACGTACGGGCCGTACCGGCCCACGCGCAGCACGATGCCCTCGCCGACGGGGAAGGAGGAGATCTCCCGGGCGTCGATCGCGCCCAGGTCCGTGACCAGCTCCTTCAGACCGCCGAGGTGGTCGCCGTCGACCGGCCCGGCCGCCTGCGCCGCGTCGCCCTCCGCACCGAAGTAGAACCGCTTCAGCCACGGCACGGCCTGGGCCTCGCCGCGCGCGATGCGGTCGAGGTCGTCCTCCATCTTCGCCGTGAAGTCGTAGTCGACGAGCCGGCCGAAGTGCTTCTCCAGGAGGTTGACCACGGCGAACGACAGGAAGGACGGCACGAGCGCCGTGCCCTTCTTGAAGACGTAGCCGCGGTCCAGGATCGTGCCGATGATCGACGCGTAGGTCGACGGGCGGCCGATCTCCCGCTCCTCCAGCTCCTTGACCAGCGAGGCCTCGGTGTAGCGGGCCGGCGGCTTGGTGGCGTGGCCGTCCGCGGTGATCTCGGCGGCGGCCAGTGCGTCGCCCTCCGCGACCTGCGGGAGGCGCCGCTCGCGGTCGTCGAGCTCGGCGTTCGGGTCGTCCGCACCCTCGACGTACGCCTTCATGAAGCCGTGGAAGGTGATCGTCTTGCCGGAGGCGCTGAACTCGGCGTCCCGGCCGTCGGAGGCCGCGCCGCCGATCTTGACGGTGACCGAGTTGCCGGTCGCGTCCTTCATCTGGGAGGCGACGGTCCGCTTCCAGATCAGCTCGTAGAGGCGGAACTGGTCGCCGGTCAGGCCGGTCTCGGCGGGCGTGCGGAAACGATCACCCGAAGGACGAATCGCCTCGTGCGCCTCCTGCGCGTTCTTGACCTTGCCGGCGTAGACGCGGGCCTTCTCCGGCAGGTAGTCGGCCCCGTACAGCTGCGTGACCTGCGCGCGGGCGGCCGTGACGGCGGTGTCCGAGAGCGTGGTGGAGTCCGTACGCATGTAGGTGATGAAGCCGTTCTCGTACAGCTTCTGCGCCACCTGCATGCACGCCTTGGCGCCGAGGCCCAGCTTGCGCGAGGCCTCCTGCTGGAGCGTGGTCGTACGGAAGGGGGCGTACGGGGAGCGGCGGTACGGCTTGGACTCGACCGAGCGCACGGCGAACGAGCTGTCCGCGAGCGCGGCGGCCAGGGCCCGCGCGTTCGCCTCGTCGAGGTGCAGCACATCGCTCTTCAGCCGCCCGTTCGCGCCGAAGTCGCGGCCCTGTGCGACGCGCCGGCCGTCGACGGTGTTCAGCCGCGCGACGAGCGTCGAGGGGTCGGAGGGGTCGCCGGCCCGGCCCGTGGAGAAGGTGCCCGTCAGGTCCCAGTACTCGGCGGAGCGGAAGGCGATGCGCTCGCGCTCCCGCTCGACGACGAGGCGGGTGGCGACGGACTGGACGCGGCCCGCCGACAGCTTCGGCATGACCTTCTTCCACAGGACCGGCGAGACCTCGTAGCCGTAGAGGCGGTCGAGGATGCGGCGGGTCTCCTGGGCGTCGACCATGCGCTGGTTCAGCTCGCGCGGGTTGGCGACGGCCTCGCGGATCGCGTCCTTGGTGATCTCGTGGAAGACCATGCGGTGGACGGGAACCTTGGGCTTGAGGACTTCCTGCAGGTGCCACGCGATGGCTTCGCCCTCGCGGTCCTCATCGGTGGCGAGGAAGAGCTCGTCGGACTCGGCCAGCAGGTCCTTGAGCTTCTTGACCTGCGCCTTCTTGTCCGCGTTGACGACGTAGATCGGCTGGAAGTCGTGTTCGACGTCCACACCGAGGCGGCGGACCTCGCCCGTGTACTTGTCGGGGACCTCGGCGGCGCCGTTCGGGAGGTCGCGGATGTGCCCGACGCTCGCCTCGACGACGTATCCCGGGCCGAGGTAGCCCTTGATCGTCTTCGCCTTGGCAGGGGACTCGACGATGACGAGTCGGCGGCCGCCCTGTGCGGTCTCGCTAGTCGGGGACAACTTGGCTCTTCTCTCCGGTCGGCACTCGGTCGCAGTACGGCGACGCTGCGGAGTGTGACGGTACAACCCGCCCCCGTGTCAAACGGCACAAGCCCGCAACGGCCACTCGAACGGTAACCCGACAAGTGCCATTCCTGCCGCCCGGATACCCCGCCGGAGCGGTCCCGATCACTGGCCCGAGTGGCCAGGGGGCCGTCTGGCCGCGCGCCCGCACCCCGCCTGACGTCCGGTTTCCCCCGCCGGCCCACATCGGCGCGAATCGGTCGGCATTCGTCACGGCGGCCGGAGCGGAATACCGGAGGTTCCGGCCGTGTCGGGCCACGGCGGCCCCGCCGACCCAGCCGGTCCCGCGGAGCCGGCCGGTCCCGCGGAGCCGGCCGGTCCCGCGGAGCCGGCCGGTCCCGCGGAGCCGGCCGGTCCCGCGGAGCCGGCCGGTCCCGCTGACGTCAGAGCCGGGTGAGGCACCACACGCCGAGGGCCACCGCCGCCGCGCCGCCGAGCAGGGCCAGCGGTACGGCCACGGCCGGGCGCACGCCCTCGGCAACCGGCGCGCCGCTGCGGGCACGCGCCCCCGTCCAGACCAGCAGGGCCGTCCCGAACAGCAGGAACACGGCTGCCGCGAAGATCGCCGGACCGCGTTCCATGCCGTTCCCCCCTCGTTGCCGGGTCGTGTGCCCGGGCCGTGTGCCGGGCCGCACTCAGGGCTCCCCGGAATCCCCCCGGTACCCCGGGGTCCTCCCTGGCCGACCTCGTGTCCGGGAGCCTGCCAGCCGCGGGGAAACTGCGGGCGAACCACGGGTTACATCACAGCTGTGGCACCGGCGGCGCGGGGCGGGGGAAGCCGGAGGGCGGCGGCGGAGGCGGAGGCGGAGGCGGAGGCCGGACGGCTCAGCGGTCGGAGACCGGCTCCAGGAAGCCCTGCTCGACCAGCATCCGGATCGCCTCGGGCGTCCGGTCCCGGAGCACGACCGGGTCCTCCTGCACCAGCTGCGCGATGGCGTCCAGGATCCGGCCCGCGCTGAGCGAGCCGTCGCACACGCCCGCGAAGCCCGCCCCGATCGTGTCCACCGTCGTGGCCCTGCGCATGCCGCGGTGCTGCCGCAGCACCACGTGCTCCGGGTCCTCCGCCCCGGGCGCGCCGACCTGCTCCTGGACGACCTCCTCGACCAGGACGAAGCGGCCGTCCAGCAGGGCCGCGTCGTCGTGCTCGCGCAGGTAGTCCTGGCGGGCGAAGTGGGCGAGGACGGCGTCGCCGAGCGGCTGCTCCACCGAGTGCGGCCACTCCTCGATCACGATCGAGGGCTCGGCGGCGTCGCTGCGCCGCAGGGTGATCCAGCCGAAGCCGACCGCCTTGGTCTTGCGGGCCTCGAACTCGTCGAGCCAGTCCTCGTAGCGCTGCGCGTACTCGGCGGGTCCGGTGCGGTGGTCGCCCGCGTCGCGCAGCCACAGCTCCGCGTACTGCGTCACGTCCTGCACGTCGCGCTGCACGATCCACGCGTCGCAGCCGCGCGGCACCCAGGAGCGGAGCCGGTCGCGCCAGTCCTCGCCCTCCACGTGCTGCCAGTTGCCGAGGAACTGGGCGTAGCCGCCCGGGTTGAGGTGGGCGCCCGCCTGCTGGACCAGGGTCCGGCACAGGTCGTCGCCGCCCATGCCGCCGTCCCGGTACGTCAGCCGCGCGCCGGGGGAGATCACGAACGGCGGGTTGGAGACGATCAGGTCGTACGTCGCCGCGCCGACCGGCTCGAACAGCGAGCCGAGGAGCAGTTCGGCCTCCGGCGCCCCGGACAGCGCGAGCGTCAACCGGGTGATGTCCAGGGCCCGCGGGTTGACGTCGGTGGCGGTGACCCGGGTGGCGTGCCGGGCCGCGTGCAGGGCCTGGATGCCGGAGCCGGTGCCGAGGTCGAGGGCGCTCGCGACCGGGGTGCGCACGGTGATCCCGGCCAGCGTGGTGGACGCGCCTCCGACGCCGAGGACCACGCCCTCCTCGCGGCTGCCGATGCCGCCGGCCCCGCCGACGGCGCAGCCGAGGTCCGAGACGATGAACCAGTCCTCGCCGTCCGGGCCCCCGTACGGGCGGATGTCGACGGTGGCGTGCACGGTGTCCCCGCCGTCGGTGGTCTGCTCGCGCCGCAACCAGCCGTCGGCCAGCGCGGCCTCGACGGGCAGCGCCTCGGCCGCCTGCGCGTACGGCTCCGGCTGCTGCAGCAGGAACAGCCGCACCAGGCTCGCGAGCGGGCCGGTGCCGCGGGTTCGGGTGGCGCGCAGGGCGGGGACCGTCTCGCTGCGGGCGAGCGCGGCGTAGGCGGGGGCGCCGAGCAGCTCCAGCAGGCCGTCGGCGGTGAAGCCGGCGGCGAGCAGGGCGGCGCGGAGTTCGGCGGCGCGGTCGGGCGTGGGGAGGCTGGTGGTACTCACCCGTCCATTGTGTCGGCTGACGGCGCGGATCCGTGTGCCGCACCGGCCACGGCGCGGCCGCCGGGGCTCACTTGGCGGGGGCGGTGACCTTGCAGCCCTTCTGGCTCTTGATCGCCTTCTCCAGGTCGCCCGCGGTGAGCTTCTCGTAGGCGGCCTGGCTGCCCTTGTTGGCCTCCGCGATGCCACCCGACAGCTGACTGAGGGCGTCGGCGAACTTGGTCTGCTCCTTGGGGTCCAGCCCGTCGATCTTCGCCTTCAGGTCCGCGTACGCCTTGGAAGCGGAATCGAAGCCCTGGACCGCCGCGGTCTGCGACGCCTGGCCGTCCTTGGTGGGCGGGGCACCAGCCGAGGACACCGCGGCGCTCATCGCCTTGTACGCGTCGGACTGGATCTGGAATGCCGCGGAGTCGGTCTTCTGCACCTCGTCCGGCTTGGTGGTCGCGCTGGACACGCGCTTCATGTCGGCGTGCGCCGTCTCGATCTTCTTCAGCTCGGGCGACCACTTGTCGCAGACCTTCTTGGCCCACGCGTTGGCCTTCTCGTCACCGTCGTCGCCGCCGCAGCCGGACAGCACGAGCATCAGTACCGCACCGCCGGACACCGCGGACGCAAGTTTCTTGTTCACCGGATTGGTCCCTTCGCAGGCTCTTTCGGCCCGGAAGATACACGTCCCCCGTCGGACGACGCAGAACGGCGGACGGACAGCGCGTCAGTCCGCGCCGCCCGCCCGCCGTTCGGACGTGCCTTCGATCCTCCGGGGAAACGCGGCGTGTCAGGACACGACCGCGGGGTCGGCCGGCTGCTGCGCCACCCGCTCGGTCCCGGTTCCGTCGCCCCCGTCGCCGACCGCGATGCCGCGCCGCTTGGAGACGTACACGGCGACGACGATCACGGTGATGGCGACGGCCGCGACGATCGCGCGGACGGTCGGGCTGGTGTCGGCGCCGTAGCTGAACTGCACGACGGCCGGCGCGATCAGCAGCGCCACCAGGTTCATGACCTTGAGCAGCGGGTTGATCGCGGGGCCGGCGGTGTCCTTGAACGGGTCGCCGACGGTGTCGCCGATGACGGTCGCGGCGTGGGCCTCGCTGCCCTTGCCGCCGTGGTGGCCGTCCTCGACGAGCTTCTTGGCGTTGTCCCAGGCGCCGCCGGAGTTGGCCAGGAAGACGGCCATCAGCGTGCCGCAGCCGATCGCGCCCGCGAGGTACGCGCCGAGCGCGCCCACGCCGAGGACGAAGCCGACCGCGATGGGCGCCATGACGGCGAGCAGACCGGGGGTGGCGAGCTCGCGCAGCGCGTCCTTGGTGCAGATGTCCACGACGCGGCCGTACTCGGGCTTCTCGGTGTAGTCCATGATTCCGGGGCGCTCGCGGAACTGGCGGCGCACCTCGTAGACCACGGCGCCCGCGGAGCGGGACACCGCGTTGATGGCGAGGCCGGAGAACAGGAACACCACCGCCGCGCCGAGGACCAGCCCGACGAGGTTGTTGGGCTGGGCGATGTCGAGGCTGAGGTTCATCTCCCCGGCCTTGGCGCCGACCTCCTTCACCGCGGTGGAGATGGCGTCGTTGTACGAGCCGAACAGCGCGGCGGCGGCGAGCACGGCCGTGGCGATGGCGATGCCCTTGGTGATGGCCTTGGTGGTGTTGCCGACGGCGTCGAGGTCGGTCAGGACCTGCGCACCGGCGCCCTCGACGTCGCCGGACATCTCGGCGATGCCCTGGGCGTTGTCGGAGACGGGCCCGAAGGTGTCCATGGCGACGATCACGCCGACGGTGGTGAGCAGGCCGGTGCCGGCCAGGGCCACCGCGAAGAGCGCGAGCATGATCGAGGTGCCGCCGAGCAGGAAGGCACCGTAGACGCCGAGGCCGATGAGCAGCGCCGTGTAGACGGCGGACTCCAGGCCGACGGAGATGCCGGCGAGGACGACCGTGGCGGGGCCGGTCAGCGCGGACTTGCCGATGTCCCGGACGGGACGGCGGCTGGTCTCGGTGAAGTAGCCGGTGAGCTGCTGGATCAGGGCGGCCAGCACGATGCCGATGGCGACGGCGACGAGGGCGAGGACCCGCGGGTCGCCGGAGTGCTGGGTGATCGCCGGGTTCTCGACGCCGGCGAGGTCCTGGTACGTGGCCGGCAGGTAGACGTAGACGGCGATGGCGACGAGCACCAGGGAGATCACGGCGGAGATGAAGAAGCCGCGGTTGATGGCGGCCATGCCGCTGCGGTCGGAACGGCGCGGGGAGACCGCGAAGATGCCGATCATCGCGGTGACGACGCCGATGGCGGGCACGATCAGCGGGAAGGCCAGGCCCAGGTCGCCGAAGGCGGCCTTGCCGAGGATGAGGGCGGCCACGAGGGTCACCGCGTACGACTCGAAGAGGTCGGCCGCCATGCCGGCGCAGTCGCCGACGTTGTCGCCCACATTGTCGGCGATGGTCGCGGCATTGCGCGGGTCGTCCTCCGGAATGCCCTGCTCGACCTTGCCGACCAGGTCGGCGCCGACGTCGGCGGCCTTGGTGAAGATGCCGCCGCCGACGCGCATGAACATCGCGATCAGGGCGGCGCCGAGGCCGAAGCCCTCCAGGACCTTCGGGGCGTCGGCCGCGTAGACCAGGACGACGCACGAGGCGCCGAGGAGGCCGAGGCCGACGGTGAACATGCCGACGACCCCGCCCGTGCGGAACGCGATCCGCATGGCCTTGTGGGAGACGTCGGTGAGGTCCTTGGCGGGCTCGCCCTCGGCGGGGGTGGCCTCGCGGGCGGCGGCGGCGACACGGACGTTGGCACGGACCGCGAGGCGCATGCCGATGTAGCCGGTGGTCGCCGAGAAGAGTGCGCCGACGAGGAAGAAGGCGGAGCGGCCCGCCCGCTGCGCCCAGTCGTCGGCGGGCAGCAGGAACAGTAGGAAGAACACGACGACGGCGAAGATGCCGAGGGTGCGCAGTTGCCGGCCCAGATAGGCGTTGGCGCCTTCCTGCACGGCGGCGGCGATCTTCTTCATGCTGTCGGTTCCCTCGTCGGCCGCGAGGACCTGGCGGACCAGGACCTGCGCGACGACGAGTGCGGCAATTGCCACGGCCGCGATCACCATCACGATGAGCCGATTGTCATCGGTGAGTACCGCAGCGGCCAGATCGGCTGTGCCGTCCGGCGCTTCAGGGGTGAAGAGCCCCGTCATTCGTCCTCCTTGACGTGATGAGCTCAAGATGTGGACGGATTGTAGGGAGCCGGTCCCGAGCAAAACAGTGCGCGGGAAACGGAATTGGCCTGCTCTCGCTCCCCACCAATAGATCCTGTCACTCCATTACCCCCGAAAGGGGTAATGGGGCAAAGGCATTGACACATGGTCATCGATCTAGGAATTGCGCCGGGGCATGAAAAAGGCCCTGCTCAGCAGGGCCTTGAATAAGATCGAATAATACGCCGGGGTGGCGCGGGGCCAGGGCTAGGAGAGTTCGGGGTTCGCCGAAACGGGCCAGCTCATCCGGATGGTTCCGCCCCGTTCACTGCTCGTCACCTCGACGTCGTCGACGAGCCCGCTGATCACGGCGAGCCCCATCTCGTCCTCGGTGTCCGCATCCGGGTCCAGGGCGGCGTCGAGCCCGGGCACGGTGCCTCCCGGCCCTCCGCCGGGCCCGGGGACCTCGTCGCCGACCTCGATGGAGAACAGCTTCTCCTCCTCGGTCAGGACGACCCGCACGGGCGCGGTCAGACCGTTGCTGACGTGCAGGCCGACGGCGCGCGAGCAGGCCTCGCCCACAGCCAGGCGGACCTCGTCGAGCACGGCCTCTTCCACGCCGGCCCGCCGGGCCACGGCGGCCGCGACCAGGCGGGCCGTCCGGACGTGCTCGGGCTGGGCGCTGAAGCGCAGTTCAACGGTGGCCATTGCGTCCCCCTCGGACTACGGGCGTGCCTTACAGGGGCCCGGACCGCCCACGGCCCGCGCCCCCGCTCCTCTTCGGCTCGCTCCCCCGGTGGGCCGCCACGCGGCGCACCGGGGGCGGAGCTCGTCAGTCGGTGGCGGCGACGGCGTCCTCCACCGTCGTGTGGATCGGGAACACCTTGGTCAGGCCGGTGATACGGAAAATCTTCAGGATGCGCTCCTGGTTGCACACGAGGCGCAGCGAGCCCTCGTGCGCACGGACGCGCTTGAGGCCTCCGACGAGCACACCGAGGCCGGTGGAGTCGAGGAAGTCCACCCGCTCCATGTCGACGACCAGGTGGTAGCTGCCGTCGTTCACCAACTCGACCAACTGCTCGCGCAGCTTGGGCGCGGTATACACATCAATCTCGCCACCGACCTCCACGACCGTGCGGTCGCCGACAGTGCGAGTCGACAGGGACAGGTCCACGGATCCTCCAGCACCTTGCTATCGAGCGGCGCCCCCCAGGGGCCTCCCCACCCGAGAGCGGGGGAGGGATTGGCTGCCGCGATGGCATTCAATCACTTACCGGCAGGCGCGCACGACGCCTTCTGACCATTGTCCCGCACGCCGGTGACACACTCGGTTCCAATGGCCAATATTCACCGCCCCGGTCGTCCCACGGCACCCGAGGACCCGCGACCCGCTCCCGACACGGTTCTGGACCGTCTGTCACGGGGGTCTTTTCGAGCTGCGCGCATCACCCATACGGAGCACTTGCCCCGCCGGGAGGGTCGTCATGCCGTGTGGCCCGACCGCATCCGAACGGATGTAGTAGCCGCCATCAGGGCCGCCGGGATCGAACACCCGTGGGAACACCAGGCCGCGGCCGCCGAGCACGCCCTGGACGGCGAGTCCGTGGTCGTCGCCACCGGCACCGCGTCCGGCAAGTCGCTGGCCTATCTCGCGCCCGTGCTCTCCGCGCTCGCGGACGGCGCCGAGGCCCCCAACGGCAGGGGGGCCACCGCCCTCTACCTGGCCCCGACCAAAGCTCTGGCCGCCGACCAGCGGCGCTCCGTCCGCGAGCTCGCCGCGCCGCTGGGCAACGCGGTCCGGCCCGCCGTCTACGACGGCGACACGCCGTTCGAGGAACGCGAATGGGTCCGCCAGTACGCGAACTACGTCCTGACCAACCCCGACATGCTGCACCGCGCGATCCTGCCCGGGCACCCCCGCTGGTCCTCCTTCCTGCGCGCCCTGCGCTACGTGGTCGTCGACGAGTGCCACACCTACCGGGGCGTATTCGGCTCCCACGTGGCCCAGGTGCTGCGGCGGCTGCGGCGGCTGTGCGCCCGCTACGGCGCCGAGCCGGTCTTCCTGCTGGCCTCCGCCACCGCGAGCGACCCTGCGGCCGCCGCGTCCCGGCTGACCGGCCTCCCGGTCACCGAGGTCGCCGACGACGCCTCGCCGCGCGGGGAGCTGGTCTTCGCCCTGTGGGAGCCGCCGCTGACCGACCTGCGGGGCGAGAAGGGCGCGCCGGTGCGCCGCACCGCCACGGCGGAGACCGCCGACCTGCTGACCGACCTGGTCGTCCAGGGCGTCCGTACGGTGGCCTTCGTCCGCTCCCGGCGCGGGGCGGAGCTGATCTCGGTGATCGCCCAGGAGCGGCTCGCCGAGGTGGACCGGTCCCTGCCCGGCCGGGTCGCGGCCTACCGGGGCGGCTACCTGCCCGAGGAGCGCCGCGCCCTGGAGCGGGCCCTGCACTCCGGCGACCTGCTCGGCCTGGCCGCCACCACCGCCCTGGAGCTGGGCGTGGACGTCGCCGGCCTGGACGCCGTCCTGATCACCGGCTACCCCGGGACCCGGGCCTCGCTGTGGCAGCAGGCGGGCCGGGCCGGGCGCGCCGGGCAGGGGGCCCTGGCCGTGCTGATCGCCCGGGACGACCCGCTGGACACCTACCTCGTCCACCATCCGGAGGCCCTCTTCCGCCGGCCGGTGGAGGCCACGGTCCTGGACCCGGACAACCCGTACGTCCTCGCCCCGCACCTGTGCGCGGCCGCCGCCGAGACCCCGCTGACCGAGGGCGACCTGGCCCTGTTCGGCCCGGCGGCCGCGGGCCTGCTGCCCCAGCTGGAGGCGGCGCGGCTGCTGCGCCGCCGGGCCACGGCCTGGCACTGGACCCGCCGGGAACGGGCGTCGGACCTGACCGACATCCGGGGCGGGGGCGGCCGCCCGGTGCAGATCGTCGAGTCCGCCACCGGGCGCCTGCTGGGCACGGTCGACGAGTCCGCGGCACACACCGCCGTCCACGACGGCGCCGTCCACCTCCACCAGGGCCGCACCTACCTGGTGCAGCGGCTGGACCTGGAGGACTCCGTCGCCCTGGTCGAGGAGGCCAACCCGCCGTTCTCCACCACCGCCCGGGACACCACGTCCGTCTCCGTCCTGGAGACCGAGACCGAGATCCCGTGGGGGGACGCCCGGCTCTGCTACGGCTCGGTGGAGGTCACCAACCAGGTGGTCTCCTACCTCCGCCGCAAGCTGATCACCGGCGAGGTGCTCGGCGAGGCCAAGCTGGACCTGCCCCCGCGCACCCTGCGCACGCGGGCCGTGTGGTGGACCGTGACCGAGGACCAGCTCGACGAGGCCCGGATCGGCCCGGAGATCCTCGGCGGCGCCCTGCACGCCGCCGAGCACGCCTCCATCGGCCTGCTCCCGCTCTTCGCCACCTGCGACCGCTGGGACATCGGCGGCGTCTCCGTCCCGCTGCACCCGGACACCCTGCTGCCCACCGTCTTCGTGTACGACGGCCACCCCGGCGGGGCCGGATTCGCCGAGCGGGCCTTCCACACCGCCCGGGCCTGGCTGACGGCCACCCGCGACGCCATCGCCGCCTGCGAGTGCGAGGCCGGCTGCCCGTCCTGCATCCAGTCCCCCAAGTGCGGCAACGGGAACGACCCCCTCCACAAGCGCGGCGCCGTCCGCCTGCTGACCCGTCTGCTGTCCACGCCCGGCTGAACCCCGCGGCCGGCCCCCGCCCCGCCCGACGACGGGCCCCGGCCCGCACCCGTGTCCTGCGGCGGCGGGCCCGGGGCGGGGCCGGCCGGTGGCGCGTCCGGGTCGGCGGCGGCCTCGGGCGGGCCGGCCCGGGCGGTGACCACGGGCCGGAAGGGGCCGGCCGCGGGGCGGGCGGTCACCTCGGCCACCTCGCCCCGGAGGACGCAGGCGGACAGGTCGGCGGCCTGGGCCCGGGCCACCCTGCGGGCGGCGCCGCAGGCGGTCTCCGGGCCGTGCGCCCAGGTGGCCGCCGCGGCCAGGGCCGCCAGGTCCGCGGCGGCCGCCGCACGGTGGCGCAAAATCACCGCTTGCCCGAGCAGGAGCACCCCGCCGAACACCGCTCCCAGCACGGTCGCCACCAGCGCCGCCCACACGGTGGCCGAACCCCGGTCGTCCCTCATGGCGGCGGCCCCACGCTGTCCTCGGCCAGGGCCACCGCCTGCGCCCCGAGCCGTACCGGCAGCCCGCCCGGCCCGGGTGGCGGGGCCGCCACCCGTACCCGCCACAGGTCCCCCTCCCGTTCCAGCGCCACCTCGGCCCCCGGCGGAGCAGCCGCCCGGGCCGCCGCCACCGCCCGCTCCACGGGCTCCGACCGGGCCGCCGCCCGGGCGCCGGCCCGGGCCGCGTCCACACAGCGGATCTGCGCGGCCGCGGCCATCAGAGCCCACACCAGCAGCGCCGCGAACAGCACCAGCGCGGGAATGACCAACGCCGCCTCGGCCGTCACATATCCCCGGTCGCTCCCCCGGCCGCCGACACGCCGCCGCATTCCCTCAGAACGGCACATCGAGCGCCTTCCCGATGGTCGACTGGAGTGCCGTGGACACCACGTCGCTCGTCACCACCTTGTACAGAACGGCCGCGAATGCACAGGCCGCGATCGTGCCCATGGCGTATTCGGAAGTGGACATCCCCGCATCGCCCGCCCGGCCGCTCAGCGCCGCCCGCACACGAAACCAGATGATCCTCATGACAACCTCCGTCTGATATTCGTTCTTGACGTGATCTCAGTTCTGATTTCCACACCGGACGCGTTTCGTGATCTCACGTTCCGGAGAGAAGGCCCGAGGCCATTCCGATCACCACGGGCGCCACTCCGACCGCAAGGAACGCGGGAAGGAAACACAGCCCCACCGGTGCGGTGACGAGCACCGCCGCCCGTTGCGCCCGTGCGGCCGCCCTCCGGGACCGCTCCTCCCGCAGGGCCGTCGCCAGCCGTGCGACCGGCTCCGCCGCCGGCGCGCCCGTCCGCGCGGCCCGCTCCAGGCAGGCGGCGAGGGCTGCCGCACCCGGTATCCGCGCCACCCTCCCCCAGGCCGCGCCCGGTTCACCGCCGAGCCGCACCTCGGCCCCGGCCAGCGCCAGCTGCTCGCCGACCGGGCCGCCCAGCGACTCCCCCACCGCTTCCGCGGCCTCCACCGGACCGGCCCCGGCCGCGAGGCAGGCGGCCAACAGATCGGCGGCGAACGGCAGCTGACGCTCCGCCTCCTCCGCCGCGGCCCCGGCCGGTCCCCGGGGCGTCCGGCGGCGCAGCCACCACACCCCCGACGCCGCGGCGCAGCCCACCGCTGCTCCCGGCACTCCGCCGACCAGCATCCACGCCACCAGCAGCGCCCCCGCAGGACCGCACCACGCGGCCGCGAGGCCCCGTATCCGCGCCCCGGGAACCGGTCGGCGCCGCCGGGGCCCCGCCGACAGCAGCGCGGCGACCCTGCGGCGGGCCGCCCGCGCCCGAAGGTGCGCGGCGACCGCGGAAACCACGCCGGACACCGCCACCGCCAGGCACAGCGCCGTCCCCAGGCCGTGGACGCCGAGCACCCCCATCACCGCTCCCCCGCCCGTACGATCCGCCGGCACCACAGCAGCCCCAGCCCCTCCAGCACCCCGCCGGCCAGCAGGCAGCCCCACCCGACCGGCGTGTGCAGCAGGACGCGCAGCGGATCCGCCCCGAGCCCGGTGCCGATCAGCAGCCCGACCAGCGGCAGCAGGGCGAGCACCGCCGTCGTCGACCTGGCTCCGGCCAGCTGGGCGCGCAGGGCCTCGCGCCGGTCCCGCTCGGCCCGCAACGCTCCTTCCAACCGGTCGAGCCCGGCGGCCAGGCCCGCGCCGCCGTCCACCGAGATCCGCCAGCAGGCGGCCATCCCGGCCAGCCCTTCGGCTCCGGGCTCCCGGGCCGCCTGGCGCAGGGCGGCGGGCACGTCCCCGCCGAACGCGGCGGCGGCCAGCACGGCCGTCTCCGCCGCTCCCGGCCCGCCCGGGCCCGCGGCCGTCCGGCGCAGCGCCGCCATCAGGGCCTGCCCGGGCTGGGCCCCGGCCCGCAGCTCACCCACCGCGGCCCCGCACAGCGCGATCACCTCGGCGGCCCGGGCGGACCGCTCCCGCTCCCGCTCCCGGGCGCCGAGCCAGCGCCGCACGAGGGGCACCGCCGCGGCGCCGGCCACCAGCGGGATCACCGAGCCGCCCAGCAGGGCGACCACGAGCCCGACCCCGAGGCAGGCCCACTCCCGCCAGCGCGCGGCCCGCACCCGGACGGCCGCCACCAGCCGCTCCCCGTACACCGGTCCGCCGGGCACCGCCGGCACGCCTCCTGCGAGGACCACCCGGGCCCGCCGGGACACCCGGTCGCCCCCGGCCAGCGCCCAGGCGGCCGTCCCGGCGCACAGCATCCCGGCGAACACGGGCACCGGCACCGCCCCCGCCCCGGTCACCGCGCACCTCCCAGCAGCGGGCGCAGCCGCGCCCAGCCGGGCTCCCGCACGAACCCGCGGGCCGACCAGCGCAGCGCCGGTACGGTGACCACCAGCCCGGCGGCGTCCCGCTCCAGCACGTGCACCTCGGCCACCCGGCGCCGCCCGGCCCGGTCCCGGACCA
Source organism: Streptomyces sp. NPDC029014 (assembly GCF_055564695.1). Taxonomy (NCBI): domain Bacteria; kingdom Bacillati; phylum Actinomycetota; class Actinomycetes; order Kitasatosporales; family Streptomycetaceae; genus Streptomyces; species Streptomyces sp. NPDC029014. The sequence goes on along the minus strand of NZ_JBVHVT010000016.1, from coordinate 10,256 downwards.
GGTGGATCACCAGGGTCAGCGCGGCCGCCAACTGGCTGTGCAGGGCGGCCCGGTCGAGGCCCGCGGCGGTTCCGAGGGCCTCCAGCCGGGCCGGGACGTGCCCGGCGGCATTCGCGTGGACCGTGCCGCAGCCGCCCTCGTGGCCCGTGTTCAACGCGGCCAGGAGGTCCGCCACTTCGCTGCCCCGGACCTCGCCGACGACCAGCCGGTCGGGCCGCATCCGCAGCGCCTGCCGGACCAGGTCCGCCAGGGTGACCAGGCCCGCGCCCTCCTGGTTGGCGGGCCGGGTCTCCAGCCGCACCACATGGGGGTGGTCGGGGCGCAACTCGGCCGAATCCTCGGCGAGGACGATCCGCTCGCCCGGTCCGACCAGCCCCAGCAGGGCGCTGAGCAGGGTGGTCTTGCCCGTGCCGGTCCCGCCGGAGACGAGGAACGACAGCCGGGCCTCCACCATGTCCCGCAGCAGTTGTTGGCCGCCGGGCGGCAGCGTCCCCGCCGCGACCAGCTCGTCCAGGGTGAACGCCCGAGGCCGGACCACCCGCAGCGACAGGCAGGCCGAGCCGACCGCCACCGGCGGCAGCACCGCATGCAGCCGGGTGCCGTCGGGCATACGGGCGTCCACCCAGGGGCGGGCGTCGTCCAGGCGGCGCCCCGCGACCGCGGCCAGCCGCTGGGCGAGCCGGCGCACGGCGTCGCCGTCGGCGAAGGTCACCCCGGTCAGTTCCAGCCCGCCACCCCGGTCCACCCACACCCGGTCCGGGGCCGCCACCAGCACGTCGGTGACCTCCGGATCGGCGAGCAGCGCCTCCAGCGGGCCCGCGCCGACCAGTTCGGACCGCAGCTCGGCCGCGGCACCCAGCACCTCCGCGTCCCCCAGCAGCCGTCCCTGGGCCCGCAGGGCCGCCGCCACCCGGGCCGGGGTCGGTTCCGCGCCGGTCTCGGCGAGCCGCCGGCGCACCGCGTCCAGCAGTACGGTGCTCATGCCGTCACCCCCCGCTCGGCGGCCGGGACGAGGACCCGCCGCCAGAAGCCGTCGCAGAACCGGGCCAGCGCACCCCGCCCGTGCCCGCCCGGCGGTTCCCCCTCGGCGACCCGCCCCGGCAGGCCCACCTCGACCGGTACCTCTCCGGCCAGCGGCACCCCGAGCAGCCCAGCCACCGCTTCGGCGTCGAGCCCGCCCGGCGGCCGGCCCCGTACGACCACGCGCACGTCGCGGGCGGCCATCCGCACGCCGGCCGCGACCCGGCCCGCCGCGGCCACCGCCCGCAGCTCGCCCGGGACGACCAGCAGCACCAGGTCGAGCTGGGCCAGCGCCTCGGCGACGGCCTCGTCCACCCGGCGGGGCAGGTCCACCACGACGACCCCGCCCCGGCGGCGGGCGGCGGCGACCACCGAGCGCATCGCGGCGGGCGGCACCACCACCCGGTCCCCGCGGTCCCAGCTCAGCACGCGCAGCGCGTGCAATTCGGGCAGGGACTCCTCCAGCGCCCCCGCGCCGACCCGGCCGCGGGAGCCGGCGAGGTCCGGCCAGCGCAGCCCCTCGGCGCTTTCGCCGCCGAGCAGCACGTCCATGCCGCCGCCGAGCGGGTCGCCGTCGATGAGGATGGTCCGCTCGCCGGCCCGGGCGGCCCGGACGGCCAGGGCGCAGGCGAGGGTGGAGGCCCCGGCGCCGCCGCTGCCGCCGATGACCCCGACGGCCAGGGCGCTCCGCCCGGCGCCTTCGACCACGTCCGCGATGCGGTCGACGAGCAGGCTCTCGGCGTCGGGGAGCCTCAGCACCTCCTCGGCGCCGATCTCCACGGCGCGCTGCCATACGAGGGGGTCGTCCACGTCCCGGCCGACGAGCAGGACTCCGGGCCGGCGCGGCACTCCGCGCACCCTGCGGGCGGCGTCGTCCCCGACGAGGACGAGCGGCGCGGACTCCCACCCGATGTTTCCGGCCGCGCCCGCGGTGCCTCCCGGTGGCCCGGCGGCGCCCCCGCCGACGCCTTCGCCGCCGCCTCCGCTTGGCCCCGGCAGGGAGTGCTGCACGTGCGGCTCGGCGCCGGCCGCCGCGCACAGCCTCAGCAGGTCGTCGAGGAGCAGCGGGTCCTCGGTGACGATCAGCGGCCGGCCGCCGGCGGGCCCTGGCCCGCCCTCCGGTGCCACCGGCCTCATTCCGTCCGATCCGACGCGCTCGCGCAGTTCACACGACTTCGATCCAGCCACGATCTCCGCCCCCTTCTCGCGGCAAAATGCCGGCGCCGCGGACTTCGCGGCCGGAATCACCGTGCAGGGATCCGGAAAAAGAAGTGGATCTTGCGCGAAAACCGTGGACAACGGGAGCCTTGTGAATAACTCCGTCACTCCAACAGGTGAGTTCCGGAGCGCGGCGGAACCACTACGCACCGTGACGAGTCTGAAGGGGTGAGGGCCTCCACTGCGCAGGCCCACCGAGGAAGGAGGGCCGGGGGAATGGACGCTCGACACTGGAGGCGGGGACGCGAACCGCGTCCGGACATGCGACGACCCCCGCCGGGGGGGAGAGCGGGGGTCGTCCCCACGGTCCGACTCGGGGGGGGAGGAGCCAGACCGGGTTAGCACGGTCGCGAACGATCCGTGACTTCCATGGTGTACCCGAGAGCCTTCTCAGGCAAACCCACGCGCCACACCTTACGCCGAATGGTGGGCGCATATGCTCGGGGCGTGGAAATCCAGCCCTTGCCGCACTCGTCGCCCCGTACCGCAGCCTTCTTCGACCTGGACAAGACGGTCATTGCGAAGTCAAGCACGCTGACGTTCAGCAAGTCCTTCTACCACGGCGGTCTGATCAACCGCCGGGCCGTACTCCGCACCGCCTACACCCAGTTCATCTACCTGGTCGGCGGCGCCGACCACGACCAGATGGAGCGGATGCGGGAGTACCTGTCCGGGCTCTGCAAGGGCTGGAACGTGCAGCAGGTGCGCGAGATCGTCGCCGAAACGCTGCACGACCTCATCGACCCGCTGATCTACGACGAGGCCGCGTCCCTCATCGAGACCCACCACACCGCGGGCCGCGACGTCGTGATCGTCTCGACGTCCGGTGCAGAGGTGGTCGAGCCCATCGGCGAGATGCTCGGCGCGGACCGGGTCGTCGCCACCCGGATGGTCATCGGCGAGGACGGCTGCTTCACCGGCGAGATCGAGTACTACGCCTACGGCCCCACCAAGGCCGAGGCCGTGCGGGAACTGGCGGAGTCCGAGGGCTACGACCTGTCCCGGTGCTACGCGTACAGCGACTCGGTCACCGACATCCCCATGCTGGAGGCGGTCGGGCATCCGCACGCCGTCAACCCCGACCGCGCCCTGCGGCGCGAGGCGGTGGCCCGCGAGTGGCCGGTGCTGGTCTTCAACCGGCCGGTGCGGCTGAAGCAGCGACTCCCCGGGCTGTCCATGCCCGCCCGCCCGGCGCTGGTCGCCGCGGCAGCGGTGGGCGCGGCCGCGGCCACCGCCGGGCTCGTCTGGTACGCGAACCGGCGCCGCTCCGGTGCGCTGGCCGCAGCCGCCGCTGCAGCCGCGGGCGCCGCCGCAGCAGCGGCCGTCTCCGCCTGAGCCGCGGCCGGCCTCCGCCCGGCCCGCAGACGCCCCCGAGCCGGTCCACCGCGGTCGGCCCGGGGCCCTGACCTGCACCGACACCGCATGTCCGGTTCGCCCGTGATCATCCTGGAAAGTAAAAAAAGTAGCCAGGGGTTCCGCTTGTCACCGAAGCGGAGTACAAAGGAGTCACGGCCCGCGAGACCGAAGAACATCCGAGAGGATCATCTTTAAGAACGCAGTAGAGGCCCACGGACCGATTGCAGGAACGCCGAGCACCCACGCGACGTCGACCCGTCGATTACGGGCCAGCCGCACCAGGTAACCGGGCAAAGACCCCGACCTGATGGGCACATATCGAGGACGCTTGGTAACTGGGCGTGAATGCCAGCGGCGACACCAAAGCAAGACGGTGTCGCCGCAACCCTGTGTCCGGACCCGTCACGACGCGCACGGACGCGGCAAGGACGCGTACGGGCCCTTACGCCGCGCCGCGCTGCAGGGCCTCGCAGACCGCCGTCGTCTCGCGGGCGCCCAGCTCCACGGCCCGCCCGCAGTGCGCGATCCACCGCGCCATGCCCTCCGGGGTCCCGGACAGGTAGCCCTCGAAGGCAGCCAGGTAGGCCTCCCGCCCCAGCTCCGCGTGACCGACCTCGGTCGGGCAGACCGCCTTCGGGTCGAGACCGCTGTTGATCAGCACGATGCGCTCGGCCGTCCGCGCGATCAGCCCGTTGTACGAGGCGAACGGGCGCAGCGCGAGCAGCTCCCCGTGCACCACCGCCGACAGCACCAGCGCCGGGGCCGCGGTACCCGCGAGCACCAGCCCCGACAGGCCGTCGAGCCGGCCGGCGACCTCGTCGGCGGACGGCAGCGGCAGCTCGACCAGGGGCTCGTCCACCGGCTCGCCGGCCAGCCGGGGCCGGCCCACCACGTCGCCGTCGGCCGTCGACCCGGAGGCGACCAGGTGCAGGCGGGCGAGCACGCGCAGCGGCGACTGCCGCCAGATGCTCAGCAGCTGCCCGGCCTCGGCCGTGAGCCGCAGGGCGGCGCCGACGGTGCGCGCCTCGGGGTCCGCGCCGAAGTCGGTCCGGCGGCGCACCTCCTCCAACGCCCAGTCCGCCCCGGACAGCGCGGCGCTCCCGCGGGACCCGCGCAGGGCGGCCTCGGAGGCGAGCTCCGCGCTGCGGCGGCGCATGATCCGGTGCCCGTAGACCCGGTCCACGGCCTTGCGTACGGAGTCCACGGTCTCGGCGACACCCGGGAGGGAACCCAGGGCGGCCAGCGGGTCGGCAGCGCTACTCATAAGTAGGGAGCCTACGCACTCCACGCCCATAGCACCGACCCCTCCTTGGAGTGGTCTTCTTCACTCGCTCACGCCACCCCGTGCGATCGAGCGGCTACGCTTCGTGAACATGAAGATCGCTTTCGTGGGAAAGGGCGGCAGCGGTAAGACCACGCTGTCGTCCCTGTTCATCCGGCACCTCGCCGCGACCGGGGCGCCGGTCGTCGCGGTGGACGCCGACATCAACCAGCACCTGGGCGCGGCCCTCGGCCTCGACGAGGACCAGGCGGCCGCGCTGCCGGCCCTCGGCGCACACCTCCCGCTGATCAAGGAATACCTGCGGGGCTCCAACCCGCGGATCGCGTCGGCCGATTCGATGATCAAGACGACGCCGCCGGGTGCCGGCTCGCGCCTGCTGCGGGTGACCGAGGACAACCCGGTGTACGAGGCCTGCGCGCGCCCGGTCGCCCTCGACGGGAGGGCCGTACGGCTGATGGCGACCGGGCCGTTCACCGAGTCTGACCTGGGCGTGGCCTGCTACCACTCCAAGGTCGGGGCGGTGGAGCTGTGCCTCAACCACCTGGTCGACGGGGCGGACGAGTACGTCGTCGTCGACATGACCGCCGGCTCGGACTCCTTCGCCTCGGGCATGTTCACCCGCTTCGACGTGACGTTCCTGGTCGCCGAGCCGACGCGCAAGGGCGTGTCCGTCTACCGCCAGTACAAGGAGTACGCCCGGGACTTCGGGATCGCGCTCAAGGTGGTCGGCAACAAGGTGCAGGGCGCGGACGACGTCGCGTTCCTGCGGGCCGAGGTGGGCGAGGACCTGCTGGTCACCGTAGGCCAGTCGGACTGGGTGCGGGCCATGGAGAAGGGGCGCCCGCCCGCCTTCGCGGAGCTGGAGGGGGACAACCGGCGGGCCCTGCAGGTCCTGCGGGAGGCGGCCGACGGCTCGTACGCCCTGCGCGACTGGGAGCGGTACACGGCGCAGATGGTGCACTTCCACCTGCGGAACGCGGAGAGCTGGGGCAACACGAAGACCGGGGTCGACCTGGCGGCCCAGGTCGACCCCGGATTCGTCCTGCGGGAGGAGGCCGGCGGCGCGGCGGGAGCGCTCAGCTCCCGTCCGCATCCGCCGCAGCCGGCGCCGCGTCCGGCTCCACAGCCGGCTTGACCCCGGCGGGGGCGTTGGGCTTGACCCCGGCAGGGGCGGGCGGTTTGGCCGGCGTCCCCGCCGTCAGGAACGTCGTCCAGCCCTCCTTCGGTGCTTCGCCGACGTCGAGGGTGCGCAGCCGCTCCAGGACCTTCGGGTCCTGCGCGTCCAGCCAGTCGGCGAGCTCGCGGAAGGGCACGCAGCGGACTTCCGGGCGGGTGCAGGTGGTCTTGATGGTCTCCTCGACGGCGCGCATGTAGGTGCCGCCGTTCCAGGACTCGAAGTGGTTGCCGATGATCAGGGGGGCGCGGTTGCCCGCGTAGGCCCGCTCGAAGGCCTGGAGCAGACCGTCGCGCATCTGGTTGCCCCAGTAGGCGTGCTGCGCGGGGTCGCCCTGGGTGGTCGTCCCGGACTGGTTGACCATGTAGTTGTAGTCCATGCTCAGGGTGTCGAAGGCGCGACCGGGCAGCGGCACGAGCTGGAGCGGCAGGTCCCACAGGCCGTCGGTCTTCTTCGGCCAGACCTGCTTGCCGATGCCGCTGGAGTCGTAGCGGAAACCGCCCATCTCCTTGGCCGCGAGCACGAAGTTCTTCTGGCCCTCCAGGCAGGGCGTGCGGGCGCCGATGAGCTCCTTGTCGTAGTCGAAGGGGAGCGCCTCCATGTCCTTCGCGCCCGTGTTGGTCTTCCAGTTCTTGACGAAGGACTTGGCCTGGTCGATCTCGCTCTTCCACTCCTCGACGGACCAGGTGCCGACGCCGCCGTCGGGTCCGCAGAAGTGGCCGTTGAAGTGGGTGCCGATCTCGTTGCCCTCCAGCCATGCCGCGCGGAGCTGCACGGTGGTGTCCTTGATGTTCTGGAGGTCGCCGAAGCCGATGTCGGAGCGGCCGGACCCGTGCTGCGGGGCGGTGTAGAGGGAACGTTTCTCCTCAGGGAGCAGGTACAGACCGCTGAGGAAGTACGTCATCCGCGCGTTGTACTTCCTGCCGACCTGACGGAAGTGGGAGAACAGCCTCTGGCTGTCCTCGCCCGCCCCGTCCCAGGAGAACACCACGAACTGCGGCGGCTTCTCACCGGACTTCAGCCTCCGCACCCTCTGCACGTTCGGCTGCGGGCCGGTGTACGCGGTCGAGCCGTCGCCGATCGCCCGGTTCACGCTGCCGGGGGCCTGCGGGGCGGCGGCGCCCTTCTTCACCTGGGGGCGGGCGGATTCCGAACTGCTGCAGCCGGCGGCGCCCAGGACCAGGACCATGGCGGCCAGGCCGCCGGCGGTCTTCTTCGTGGCGGCGATCATCCGTCCACCTCTCCTCCAGTTGGACCGAGGGACTTCGCTTCCGCGCGCAACGTCCCACGCGCTCCGCCCCGGAGGCGGTATGACAAGCCGTACAAAATGCTTAATCACCCGTGGGTGGGATTCTCTAGGCCATTTGCCCGTATTACCTTCCGCAGGCCTTTACTCTCCATTACCTTTCATTTACTGAGTGTTGATAATTCTGACGCTTTTCCACCGATCCCCGCCACTTCCCGCCGCTTCATCCCTCACAGAGGAGACGGGACCCGTGACAGCCACCTTCCCCAAGCGCCCCACCGACGAGCTCGGCGACCCGCCCGGCACGAAGCCCCGAACAGACTTCGCGGCGGACCTCTCCGCCTCCCTCACCGTGTTCCTGATCGCCCTGCCGCTCTCCCTCGGCATCGCACTGGCCACCGGCGCCCCGCTCCAGGCCGGCCTGGTGGCCGCGGCCGCCGGCGGCATCGTCGCCGGGTGCCTGGGCGGCGCGCCGCTCCAGGTGAGCGGTCCCGCCGCCGGACTCACCGTGGTCACCGCGGAGTTGATCCAGCGCTACGGCTGGCGCACCACCTGCGCCATCACCGTCCTCGCGGGCTGCTGCCAGCTCGCGCTCGCCGCCCTGCGCACCGCCCGCTCCGCGCTGATGGTGAGCCCCGCCATCGTCCACGGCATGCTGGCCGGCATCGGGGTCACGATCGCCCTGGCCCAACTGCACATCGTCCTCGGCGGTACGCCGCAGAGCTCGGCCGTGGCCAACGTCGCGGGCCTGCCCGGCCAGTTGGCCGACATCCACCCGACCGCGCTCGGCGTCAGCGTGCTGACCCTGGTCGTCCTGCTCGGCTGGCCGCGGCTGCCGGGGCGGGTGGGCCGGTGCCTGCGCAAGGTGCCGGCCGCGCTCGCCGCCGTCGGCACGGCCACCGCCTGCGCGGCACTGGCCGGGCTCAGCCTGCCGCGGGTGGACCTGCCGTCCTGGAGCAGCCACGCCCTGCCCGAGCTGCCCGAGGGTCCGGTGCTCGGACTCGTCGCCGCCGTCCTGACGATCACCCTGGTCGGCAGCGTGGAGTCCCTGCTGTCCGCGGTCGCCACGGACAAGCTGATCGCCTCCGAGCGGCGGACGGCCGACCGGCCCCCGCGCGCCCACCTCGACCGGGAGCTGCGCGGCCAGGGCGCGGCGAACATCGTCTCCGGAGCCTGCGGCGGGCTCCCGATCACCGGTGTGGCCGTGCGCAGCGTGGCCAACGTCAAGTCCGGGGCGACCAGTCGCAAATCGGCCATGTTGCACGGCCTGTGGGTGGTGCTCGCGGCCGCGCTGCTGGTCCCGGTCCTCGACCTGATCCCGCTGGCGGCGCTGGCCGCGCTCGTCATGGCGGTGGGCGTACAGATGGTCAACATCACCCATATGCGCAACGTCACCCGGCACCGGGAGTTCCTGGTCTACGCGGCCACGGTCGTGGCCGTGGTGCTCGGCGGCGTCCTGGAGGGCGTCGCCATCGGGATCGCCGTCGCCGTGGCCGTGGCCCTGCACCGACTGACCCGCACCCGGATCACGGTGGAGGAGCTGGACGGCGAGCACCGCGTGTGGGTGCGCGGCCAGTTGACGTTCCTCGCGGTGCCGCGGCTGAGCCGGACGCTGAACCAGATCCCGCACCGGGGGCACGTGGTCGTCCAGCTGGACGGTTCGTTCATGGACCACGCCGCGTACGAGACCCTCCAGGACTGGCAGGACTGCCACCTGGCGCACGGCGGCTCGCTGGAGGTGACGGGCCGCCCGGCGGGGGGTGCCCACGGCGCCGCGGCCCTGGGCGTCGACGGTCAGGACGGGGGCGACCCGGGCGCCGGGGGGAAGGGCCTCGACCGGCAGGATCCCGACGGCCCGGACGCCGTCACGCCCCGGGCCGGCGGCGAACTCGGCACCCAGCGGGACGGCCACCACTGCTGCCGACCCTGGACCCCGTGGAAGAACCACTGCGACCACCGGACGCCGGCCCCGCGCACCCACGGCGCCAACCGGCTGGCCAGCGGCATCACCGCCTTCCAGCGCGACACCGCCCCGCACGTCCGCGCCGAGCTCGCCCGGCTGGCCCGGGAGGGGCAGCGGCCCTCGCAGCTGTTCCTGACCTGCGCGGACTCCCGCCTCGTGACCAGCATGATCACGGCCAGCGGTCCCGGCGACCTGTTCACCGTCCGCAACGTGGGCAACCTGGTCCCCCTGCCGGGCGCCGAGACCTCGGACGACTCGGTCGCGGCGGCCATCGAGTACGCGGTGGACGTGCTGCGGGTGGACAGCATCACGGTCTGCGGGCACTCCGGATGCGGCGCCATGCAGGCCCTGCTCGCCTCGGCCCCGGGCGATCCGGTGACCCCGCTGGGCCGGTGGCTGCGGCACGGCATGCCCAGCCTGCGGCGGATGGACAGCCGCCACCACGCCTGGGCCCGGATCTCGGGCCGGCTCCCCGCGGACGCCGTCGAACAGTTGTGCCTGACCAATGTGGTGCAGCAACTGGAGCACCTGCGCTCACACGAATCGGTGGCGCGGCGGCTCGCCGAGGGCACGCTGGAGCTGCACGGCATGTACTTCCACGTGGGCGAGGCCCAGGCGTACCTGCTGTCGGAGGGAGAGGATTTTTTCGACTGTCGGGTTTTTGACACTGTCGGCCAACACGCCTGAATCCACAGCCGCCTGACCCGATACCCTCCCGTATCCGCGCAACCGGTCGGCCCCTTTCCGCATCATGCAGCGGGAAGGGGCCACTCGCGCGCGTGGGCCCGGCGTGCTCTAGGTCTAAACCAATTCTGGGCCACCCCTTGTCACCTGGGCGTCCGACTGATGAGCTATGCCCCGGGGACACAACGGACACCCTGGGAAAGGGAGATGTCGTGAGCAACGAGAGCCTGGCCAATCTGCTCAAGGAGGAGCGGCGGTTCGCACCGCCTGCCGATCTGGCCGCCGCCGCGAACGTGACGACTGCGGCGTACGC